>CAURFY010000046.1:0-11540 GCA_963524115.1 uncultured Bacillus sp. | reverse complement strand
CTATAACGGTTACCGCCAAAGCCATTTCCAACAAAACTTGGAAAGGGAAAATCACAAGTGTAAGCCAGTACCCTGCATCAGATGAAATGGGACCAATGACAGCAGGAGCTACAGGTCAGTCAGCACAAAATATTTCATTCTATCAGTTCAAAGCGGCACTAGATTCTCAAGAGGAACTATCGCCAGGTTATCATGTCTCTATTCAAGTTGAGCTAGAATCCAAGAAAATGCTGGCAGTACCGCGTAGTAGTATTGTAGAAAAAGAGAATTCTACCTATGTCTATGTAGTAAAAGGCAAGAAACTTAGCAAACAAACAGTAACGCTGGGAATGGGGGATGGCGAGTGGACAGAGGTATTGGACGGCTTGAAAGCAGGGGATAAAGTTGTTAAACATCCTTCCGGAAATGTGCACGATGGGATGGAAGTGAAGAAGAAATGATTAGCTTAAAGGAAATCAGTAAGACATATAAGCAGGGATCGCTTGAAGTCCCCGTCCTCCATGATATTAATATTGAAATCGAAAGTGGAGAATTCGTTTCAATCATGGGACCATCCGGGTCGGGGAAATCAACATTGATGAACATAATCGGGTGCTTGGACCGTCCGACGAGTGGAGAGTACACCTTGAATGATGTAAATATTCTTCAAGCAGATGGAACCAAACTTGCTCTCATTCGAAATCAGTACATAGGTTTTGTGTTTCAGCACTTCCACCTTTTGCCAAGGTTAAGTGCATTAGACAATGTTGAATTACCACTTGTATATGGAGGGGTTCGTAAAAAAGAACGAAGAGAAAGGGCATTGGATGCATTAGCTAAGGTTGGATTAGCAGACCGTGTTAACCATTTACCAAACCAGCTATCTGGGGGACAAAAACAAAGAGTTGCCATAGCACGCTCGATTGCCAATAACCCTACATTTATTTTAGCTGATGAACCAACGGGTGCTCTGGATTCAAAATCGGGGGAACAAGTAATGAATATTTTTACCCAACTTAATAAAGAAGGTACAACCATTATCATGGTTACGCATGAGGATGAAGTGGCCGCTTATACAAATCGTCGAATTTTACTAAGGGACGGCATAATAATTCAGGATAGGAAGGGTGCTATCGCGTGAGTTTTTTGGACAGTGTTAAAATTGCGCTTTCGTCTATTCTTGCACATAAGCTCCGTTCCACTCTTACGATGCTAGGGATCATAATCGGTGTGGGCTCAATCATTACAGTCGTAGCAATTGGGCAAGGGGGAGAAGCTTCTTTAAAATCACAGTTTGCCGGAGCAGGAAATAATACGATACAAATCAACTTCACCCCAGACAACGAAGATCCATTTGCCATGCCGTTTGACCAAGTTCCCACATTCACACAGGAAAATTTGTTGCAACTTAAGAGCATCCCTGAAATCGCCCATGTTATCACAACAAACAGTACGATGGAGAGCCTATATGTAAACGAAAAGAATATTGGGGCACAAATCTATGGAATTACCAATGATTATTTTGCTGTAAATTCACTAAAAATGACAGCAGGTAGGAAGTTAAGTGAGAATGATTTTTCGCAATCCAGCAATGTCATTATGATAAATGAGCAGGCAGCTAAAGATCTTTTTTCGAAAAATAAAGCAGTTGGGCAAATTCTCGAAATTCATGGACAACCATTTGAGGTAGTCGGCGTATATAAGATGACTGATAACATGTTTGGTTTTGGAATGCCCGAATTGCTAATGCCACTTACGATATGGCCTGTTTTATTTGGTACAGAGGAAATTCAATCTGTCACATTACAAGCCAAGGATGTAAGCAAACTTGAGGTAGCAGGACAGAAATCCGTAAACCTCCTCAATGACACAAAGTCACCTGATTTAGAAGGTAAATATGAAGTTTTCAATCTAGAAGAAATCAAGAAGAGTATTTCAAAGGTAACCAACATTATGACGATGATCATCGGAGGGATCGCAAGTATTTCTCTGCTCGTTGGTGGAATCGGAGTCATGAATATAATGCTCGTTTCGGTAACGGAACGAACAAGAGAAATTGGGATTCGGAAAGCATTGGGCGCTACTAGAGGGAAGATTCTCCTTCAATTTCTGATTGAAGCAATGATGCTGACTATGTTAGGCGGGATTATTGGTATTGGTTTAGGTGTAGGTGGAGCATTTATCGTTTCCCATTTTGCGAAGTGGCCACCATTAGTATCAGGCCAGGTTGTTCTCGGTGGGGTTTTATTTTCAATGGTTCTTGGTATTATTTTCGGATTGATGCCAGCCAACAAAGCAGCAAAGCTTGACCCTATTGATGCTTTGCGCTATGAATAATAAGGAGAGTGGATAGTTTGGAAACCAATTTATCTTATGAAGAAGTACAAGTTAAAAAGCCGTCAATATTCGGGGTCATCACATCCCCTTCACTACAATTTGAAAGAATGAAAGAAAAAGCCCCAATCGGGATGCCGTTAGTTATCATGATGTTGTTGATGGCTATTACCGGGGCACTTGTTGCGTATATTAGTTTAAATAATCCTCTATTGAAAAATTCAGAGCTAATGCCTACGGATTTTAAAATTCCAGTTGGATTGACAGTTGCGACGGGTGCTGGAGGAGCATTGGTTGGTGGAACGATTATGTTTTTCATCGTAGCTGCCTTCTATAAAGTTTGTATGATCATCATGGGAAATGATACAACTTATAAGAAGATATTAGTGATTGTAATTTATGCTAATATTATCTCCTCAATTGGTTTGTTAGCGAACGCTTTAATTGCAGTCATTTTAGGTGGATATGAAGCTACTTACACGAGCTTGGCTCCATTGTTTACAGATAATCAGAAGCTTCATACCATTGCCACGAACTTTGATATTTTTAAAATTTGGTACTATATTGTGTTGGGTTTAGGTTTACATATTACTGCAGGATTAAGCAAAAATAAAGCGATTACCCTAGTTTTGATTATATTTTTAATAACTGTTGGATTAAGTTCACTAGGTGGTTTTATTCCAAAAGCAGGCCTGTAATAGTTCCTAAAAAGTAAAAACTAAGAAGCGATTTGGATAAAACCGGTCGCTTTTTAGTTTGTCAAAAAAATGGTATCGGAAGCGAAACAAGGAATTCTGTCATTGTAACCTTTTTGTTTATGTTTGGAGAAAGAAACCTTGGACAATAAAGAATATCCAATTATCAATAGAATATAAATATCTAAAGAACCACAGGTAGATGTAATTTGTTCATAAGGGGACCTTAAATGTATAAAAATAGGTTGAATTTTTATATTGATCAATACAGAACGTTCGAAATGACTTTTTTTATGAGGTGTTTTTTAATTTTCTTTGGAGCAATGTTAGTAGCTATTTCATTACAGTTATTTCTAATAAAAAATTATGTAATTGATGGTGGAATAATAGGCATTTGTATATTAATTTCACAATTCTCAAGTTTAAATATTGGAGTCCTTATTTTTTTATTAAATACTCCTTTTTTAATAATGGGATATTATTATCTAGGGAGAAGATTTCTCTTATTAAGTCTTTATGCAATTTTCATCCTAGCTATCGGAACTTATATTCTTGAACCTGTTCCTGTCTTAACAAATAATCCTATTTTAGTTATTTTCTTCGGAGGAATCATTTTAGGATTAGGTGTAGGGATAATTATTCGTTTTGGTGGATCATTAGATGGGACAGAGGTTTTAGCAATTTTGTTAAGTAAACGTTCTTTTTTTTCAATTGGACAATACGTAATGTTTTTTAATTTTTTCATTTTTGGTAGTTCTGTTTTCGTTTATGGCTTCGATGAAGCGATGTATTCTTTGGCGACATTTTATATTGCCTATAATACAATTGATTTTTCCATTAAAAGTAGTAACTATTAAGCAAATTTTTCGCTTCATAAGTTGGATTTTCAGAAATAATCAGTATAAGGTACAGCAAGGATTCTAAGTAAAAAGAGACTGTCCGAAATTCGGAAGTCCCTGGTTGCACTTATTCTTTATTCATGTCTTTTTGGGGAGTCATTCATATCAATCCTGGTTGAATCTTGAGGGTTTACAGCTGATTTAATGCCCGAAAAAAATACTCCCCCAACAATTCCAAGACAAATAACAAAACCTATTGTTTCCACCCATAAATAAGCCAAGAAAATCCCTCCTTTTATTGATGTATATGCATTGTGGTGATCAAAATTGCACATCTATTCATCCATTACATAAAGGAGTTTTTTTGCAGGTTCAGAATTCTTGGGGATGTATCATGGAGTAGTACCTGATAACGGCCACCGAAATGTACCGGTAATGACATAATATTTACCGATGAATGAAAGGTTATTTACCAGATCGAATATCTCGGCCTAATTGAATATGTATCTCGGATGAAAAACAACCTCCTACAATGAGATGACAATGATTATTTAGTGATTTTCAGCAAACAGGGTAGTTTAGTTTAATAAGTTGGGAAGTAATGCTTAACTACCTGATAAAGCATGAGCTAATGAAGTACCGAAAAAATAACTGTACCACGAAATAGTGCTAAAATTGGGCTTAGAAACAAGTCGATAAATTAGAATTTGTAATGGAAATTATTTATATTTTGTGCGGAGCGCAACTTTTAATTGGCAGAAAGCAAACATTAGGTGATAAAAGTCAAAGCGTCCATCCGTTAAAATTTAATGTATACTTTAAAATGTGAGGTGAAGAAATCGTGACAGACAAAAAAATCACAGTACAATTTACGATGCTGACATTTTGCATAGCCTATCTTGTGTCAGGTGCTTTGATTGCTCTTGGGCAATTCGGATATTCGGTTCACAATTGGGTTCACTCGTTACAGCAATTCGGGATGAATATCCCTTTTGCAATCTATATTTTGTCGCCCGCTATTGCTTCATATATCGTTCTGAAGAAAAATAACAAAATAGCAGGTTTCAAGGAATGGTTGAGAACTGTTTTTTATGCCAAAAATAGCATATCTCTCTATTTGTTCGTTGTTGCAGGACTTGCATTATATTTTTTGATACATATTGCAGTTTCAGGCCGCACGGAAATGGTGCTTCCATTTTATACGTTCTTCCTTTCTCTGCTTGGTAATCTTATTATCGGTGGCTTGGAGGAAGCTGGTTGGATGTACATATTGCAACCTGAGCTTGACAAAAAATACGGTTTTGTTTTGTCTTCTTTTTTTGTTGGAATCATTTGGATTTTATGGCATATCCCTCTCTTCTTCATTCCGGGGACAAATCACGGAGAGGGACTCATTAACTTTTGGATGTTTGCAGTTCAACTCATTGCGTTTCGGTTTTTCAACGGGGCAATCTACAAAATATCAGGAAATGGCCGTGTGTTTATGTGCGTATTATTCCACACCATGTTCAATGCGGCATCCCCCATCTTCGGCACCATGACTATGACTTGGGCGGGAACCATTGCCGCAAATGCTGTGATTGTTCTTGTTTCAATTGTAACCGTTGTGATATACGACAAAAAAAACAGGCGAATAGTATAAGCATAATCCGTGTTCGCCAAATTCCAGTTTGTTGAATAGCCGTTTACATAAGGCGCTATTATGAAGTAACTAAAGCCTAATTTCTCACTTACAACACCGAGAAATTAGGCTTTTTATATTTTAATTTTCATACAGTTTATATCCTCATTTCCCTGACGCTACCGTTACCATACAAAATAGTGAATTAGAGGAGTCTTTTATTGGTGAGAAGTTGGCAAAGTGTGGCAAATTACTTGTCAATTACTGGTGCAAAGGATGGCAGAAGTGGTAAATTCTATTGGCCGTAATCAGTAGTACCCTATATATATTCAGTAATATTCGGATGAAATTGGTAGTCATTTAGGTTTATGGAGATTTCATCATAGAACTTGATGCCCTCACTTTCTAATGACATCCTTTGGATAAAAAATGACTCTTCCGCTTTTATTCCAATCTCACCTTTAGCATTTATGACTCGATGCCAGGGAAGATGATATTTTTCACTCATTGAATGGAGAATTCGAACCACTTGGCGTGCACCTCTTGGGCTTCCTGCCAAACTCGCTATTTGCCCGTAAGTCATTACTTTTCCGGATGGAATTTGCTGAATAATGTTAATCACTCGCTTGGTGAAAGTTTCCAAAATATATTTCTCCAATCATAATTCAAATTAGCTAACGAAATAGATTTTAACATGTTTTTTTGATTTCTTTTAAATAAAATTATATAACCGAAAGAAACATGAAAATAGTACCTGAGCAATGTTTTTCAGAATGTTTACTAATAGTGCATGAAAATTGTCTGTGAGGTTAATCTATTTTTGACTAACTTTAGAAAAGGGGCAATTAAAAAAGATGACAGAATCTAATCGAACAGAAGCAGAACAATGGAAAGCTAGAAAACAAACACAAAACCCACATGGCAAGGTCAAGTCATTTGATCAGCTAGCTGAAGGTACGGGGAAAAATGAATCTAAAAACAAGTAAATCCAGGTGACAAAGAGACTGACTCTAAAAAGTTATTTTTTATGACTTTTAGGGCCAGCCTTTTTCTTTAACGAGTCGGAATGGGTTATCTTTTGACCGAATATGGTATAATTTCCGATATAGAAGATTTTTTGCTGCTACATATAAAGGTGTTATCTTTATGGACTTCTAATAGGGTCGTGAGCATATGTTGGGTGTAGAAGAGGTTAATTTTATTAAAGATTGTATTCCTTTTTATGAACAATTAAATTTTGATGAACAAGATCAGTTAAAGCGGTCAATGACTCGACAAGTGTTGTCCAAAGGTGGACAGCTTTCAGAGCAGAATGAGCATTGTAACGGACTGGTTGTGGTGGAGACTGGAAGGATTAGAGCCTTTATTATGTCTGCTGACGGAAAAGAAATTTCACTTTTTAGGCTTATTGCAAAAGATATTTGCATACTTTCGGCATCGTGCTTATTTAATAATTTGAATTTCACAATCTATCTTGATGTTGAAAAAGACAGCTCCATTTATTTAATTCCATCAAATGTTTTTGAGGAAATAAGCCACTTTAATATTAATGTTAAAGAGTATATGTTGGAGCACATGGCTTCACGATTCTCATCAGCAATGTGGGTAATGGAGCAGGTCGTTTTTGGTAGCTTAGCTAAGCGGGTGGCCAGTTTTATCTTAGAACAAACAGTTCTTGAGGGTAGCCAAACAATATGTATTACACATGAAACGATCGCGAAAAATATTGGATCTGCTCGTGAAGTGGTTAGTAGAATGCTGAAGCATATAGAAAGTGACCGAATAATCTCCACATCTCGAGGAGCTATATTTGTGAATGATCTTGAAAAACTAAAAATGTTGGCACAATAAAAGATGATGGTCAATTTAACTAGACCATCATCTTTTTTTTATTAATCTATAACTCCGTTTTAATATACTCAATCATTCTAGGTGTAATATGCGGAATGATAAGAGGGAGCATGTTTGGCATTAAAGCGTCAAGTGTCTTAGGAAGTAAATCTGGCATCAGTTGCTCCATGTCATCTGGAAGTTGCCCTACTCTCCGTGATACCTCCGCTAACATTTCAGGCATCACCTTTGGCATAATTTCTGGAACTAGCTTCGGCATTAAGGTTGGCATCATTTTAGCCATCATATTCAATCCACCCGGCGTGTGCTTCATGGCTTTCATCATTGGCACCATACCTGCTGGCATGTTTTCCATCATAGGTTTCAATAACGAAGCCATAACATCAGCAAGGACTTCCGGATCCATTAAAACGATAAATTTTTCAAAGTAACTCCACATTTCCAATGAGTAATCGGTTTTATCTTCGATATGATAGCCGAGCCCTTCCATGACAAAACGGGCTAAGTCGGTTATCTGTAGGTCTAGCTTATTTTTGCTGTTTGAATCCCGAAGCTGAACTTGGCAGCAAGGACATAAAGCCACTACCGTTTTTGCTTTCGCATCGACAGCTTCTTGCAACCTCATTCCTCCCAGTTTTGGTGCGACGGGCATTTCACCAATTAAGGTAAGGACCGATCCACAGCATAGCCCTTCCTCACGATTATGCTCCATCTCGACAAAATCGACTCCTGGAATTGCTTTTAATAGATCCCTTGGTGGCTCAGAGATTCCTTGCGCCCTGCCAGCATGGCAGGAATCGTGGAAGGTGACTCTCTCATTTACTTCATGGTCAAATTTAAGTTTTCCATCTTTGATTGCTTCTGCAGCAATCTCAGAGTAATGCTTCACTTCGAAATCATATTCGATCCCTTTTTTAGCAGCTAATTCAGCATATAACTCTTTCCAAACTAAACCACAGGCCGGACATGAAGTGACGATCGTTTTTGCCCCGCGCTTTTTAGCTTCTGCGACATTGTGTTCAAAAATCTCTTCGAACACATCCCATTTTCCCGACACCTTCATCGGAATCCCGCAGCATGCTTCATCACTGCCCATATAGGAAAAATCAACTCCGGCCTGATCCAATAATCTTACAGTGGCTTTAGCAACATCAGTGTTCACAAAAGAGGCGGTACAGCCGGCAAAATATAAAACATCGGCATTCTCTTTTATTTTTGCCTTTACTTCGTCAGGGACCCAGTTTGCCCGTTTTTCTTTCTTACCCGCCCAAATATTGCGTTCTCCACGAAGTGATGCAGCCATCATTTCGAAAGGAGGGAAGGTCATTCGCTTTTCCTCATCAATAAGATTTCCCCTTAGCTCCATCCAGTTATGCTCGATTGGAATGTCCAATTGACAGCGAGTGTTACACACTTCACAGGTTGTACAAAGCAAGAAGTTTTGAACCGTATCAGGGTTGAATTTTTCCCTGCCTGCAATGACCTCGCGAATATAATGGTATTTTCCTCTTGGTGATTGGGATTCCCAACCTCTTCCTGCAAATTGTTCGCATGTAGATACACAATATCCACAGCGAGAGCACGCAGTGGCGTAATAGGCAATATCGCCTGGTATTCCTTTTTTCTTGCCCTCCCTAACTGCATCTCCTAATGGTGCAGTTGCTGCGTTTGCAATAGGTCGGATAAGTGGTTCAAAAGTGGACGCTGTCCCCATGATAGTATCAATTAGGCCGCCCCCTAATACCTTATTGGGGTTAAATAAACCTTTCGGATCAATCTCAGCTTTATAGGATTTCACTTTTTCATATCGATCATGACCAAAAACATTCTTGGCTTCACGTCGGAAGTAAAGTCCAGTTGCATATGCAGAACCACCATGCTTTTTGGCTATTTCAATCACCGACAGCGACAAAGCAAATGCCATGTTAAACGCAAAGGTCCGTTCATCATGGGGAATAAAACCTAGCAAAATAACCTTTTCCCCTTTAGCAGCCATTCCTTCTAGGACAAAGGAATGTTTGATTTTAGTATCAATATCAGTTAGCACAGCGGCTAAACTTTTTAGTGGTACTACTACTTCAGTTGGAATGATTGAAGGACCAATTCGCTTAAACCGCATCGGTTTAAAGCGCTCTGCCCATTCATGTTCTGCTGCCTCCTGAGAAAGCTCGGTTCCTCCATGCTTTTTGCTGATATCACTTAAACCTTTATTAATTGCTTCGTGTCTAGATGCAGGATAAGCGATGACAAGAACGAATGTTTCCGGTAATTCCGGATCAGCCTTTCGGTTCTTTTCTTCATAAGGATGACCATGCCGATGGGGAAGCTTCTTTTTTAATCTCATTGATTCAGGGTTTAAAAAAGTAATCGACCAAATCGGTAATTTCGCTTCATAAATAGCAGATAAAGCATTCCCGATGGCTTGATTGTCTTTAAAAGAAATTAATCGATGAACTTCAGGTTCCAACTCTCTTACTTTCATCGTAATCTTGGTAATGATACCGGTAATTCCCTCCATATCGGCAATGTAAAGCTGTAGTTCCGAGCCGGTAAAGGTCTTTATATCCCCGTCTGGTAAAATCACATTCGCTTCAAGAACATTTTCTTTAAAAACCCCAAATTCATACCCGCCGAAACCAGTACCACCCTGTGCTAATAAGCCACCAACAGTGGAAGAAGGAAGGGAGGAAGGATATAAAATCAAGTCGAGGCCCTCTTTTTTTAATTGTCTTTGCAACTGTTCCCAAATAATACCGGCCTCGACGGTAACGTGCAGGTTTTCCTTATCGATCGCAATGACTCGATTCATGCCAGAAATATCGATTACGATCGCTCCTTCCTCTGGAAGTACACCTCCAAACCCGGATGTAGACATTCCACGTGGAACTAGCTTCACCTTTTCCTCGTCTGCCAGTCTAACAAGCTGCACGATTTGCTCTTCATTTTCAGGACGAACAACTCCTCCTGGAATCCCAACTGGGAGAAAGGGCTTTACCAAACCCGGTAATGCACCCACGTCATAGGAATACATTTTCCGTTCAACCCGATCTGTTCTAACTCTGTCCCCAAAAATATCCATTAATTTTTGTTCTAGCTTTTCACTTACGGCTACCATTTAAATTCCCTCCGAATCAAATATGGATTGTTGTTAACCCCAAAGCTGAAAATCGAAAAAGGATAAGGACATGCTTTCTCTTGTAATTATTATCGTTTTTTTAATTGTTCAATCTCTGTGATATAGTCACATTCAACCGAAGCAGTTGTTACGGCTTTATTACAGTTTAGCGATGGAAGTTGATTGCCAATAAGTTCAGGAAACCGAAAGATAAACAAAGAGACGCCATCGTTACAAAAAAAGCGAATATTAGCTGAAAGAGTTTTAAAATCAACAATGAAAATTAACAAAGGCATTTTTAAAGAAGGATTTTCCCTATTTCAAGTTGAAAGTGTAGGAATGTACCAGATCCGTGGAGGCGATTTATGATGCAAAATATAATGACAAAACTCCTGAAAATTGAATATCCGATTATTCAGGCACCTATGGCTGGAGGGATCACGACTTCAAGTCTAGTATCATCCGTATCAAATGCAGGTGGTCTAGGAATGATTGGTGCAGGATATATGAGTTCCAGCCAAATTCGTAGTCTAATAAGGGAAGTTAAGCAATTAACCAAGAAAAATTTTGGGATAAACCTATTTATTCCCAGCGAATTCATTGTTTCAGAGAGTGCTATCTTAAAAGCAGACCAATTATTACAACCCATTAAAGAACAGCTGAATTTAAAAAATGTTCCCTCGATACTTCCCATTGTCAAAAATGAATGGGAGACTTTTCATGAACAACTAAGAGTTGTGATAGAAGAAGAAGTCCCCATATGTTCCTTTACGTTTGGGGTTCCATCTAAGGAAGTGATAAAAGAGTTAAAAAAACATCAGATCACTTTAATAGGAACAGCAACAACAGTTAGAGAAGCCAAAATTAATGAAGATGTCGGAATGGATGTAATTGTCGTGCAAGGAAGTGAGGCGGGTGGACACCGCGGAACATTTGTAGGCAACCCTCAAGATAGTTCAATTGGATTAATATCACTCATTCAACAAGTAGTGGCAGAGGTGAATATTCCTATATTGGCTGCAGGAGGAATTATGGATGGTAAAGGATTAATTGCATCGATTTGTTTAGGCGCAACGGGAGTGCAGATGGGAACGGCATTCCTAACC
>CAURFY010000045.1:0-11610 GCA_963524115.1 uncultured Bacillus sp. | reverse complement strand
ATGAACTTCCGACAAGGAGTCCTTCTTTCGCAGCGAGCTCTTTCACACGGGCAAATGCATCATCATCACTAACGGTATGAACCGCATCAAAATAGGAGGTTTCCATGAATCCTGGTAGAAACTCCATGCCAATCCCCTCGGTCTTATGTGGACCAGGAGGACCACCATTTAATATCGAGCCTTCTGGTTCAACAATGACCGTTTTTATTCCTATGTTTTGTTCCTTTAAATAGCGCGAGGTGCCCATAAAAGTCCCGCCGGAACCAGCACCTGCAACAAAAATATCAATTTTGCCATCCAGCTGTTCCCAAATTTCGGGTCCAATTGTTTGATAATAAGTATTTGGATTGGCAGGATTTGCAAATTGCTGGGGGCAATAGGATCCAGGGATTTCTTGCAATAACTGTGTTGCCTTTTCTATCGCACCCTTCATCCCCTCACTTGTTGGAGTATGGACAATTTCAGCCCCTAATGCCCTCATTATATCCTGTTTTTCGCTACTAAATTTCTCAGGTACACAAAGGATTACCTTTACTCCTTTGTTCAACGCTGCTAATGCAAGGCCAATCCCTGTATTACCAGCAGTCGGTTCAATCACTGTGCCACCCACCTGTAGTTTTCCGCTCCCGAATGCTTCACGCAAAAGTTCAATCCCTAACCTGTCCTTAACACTACCACCTGGATTCAAAAATTCTAACTTACCGAAAAGGCGAACACCAGGCGGTAAAATGAAGCTACCAAGCTCGACGATTGGCGTTTTGCCAATTAACTCGTGTACACTTTGATATACCTTCAAACTTTACTCCCCTTTAACTGTTTTTTAAACCTGAAACGATTTTCATCACAAGGGTTGCTGAGTTCACGGCTGCTTTTTCTAAATATTGATCAAATGATACATTCGACTCTTTCCCGGCAATATCTGATAGTGAGCGAATGATCACAAACGGAACTTCAAACTGATGAGCAACTTGAGCAATAGCCGCTGCTTCCATTTCAACTGCTTGGAGATCAGTAAATTTTGTGCGAACGAATTCAACTCGGTCAGGGTCATTCATAAAAGCATCACCTGTTGCGATAAGGCCCTTTACAAAGTTAATATCAGGGATTTCTTGGGCACTATTCTCGGCAATTTTGACCAAACTCTCAGTCGCCACAAATGCTGCAGGCAACTGTGGCACTTGCCCATATTCATAACCAAAAATGGTCACATCAACATCATGATGACGAACCTCTGAGGAAATAACGACATCCCCAACATTTAGACTTGGATTATAGCCTCCAGCTGATCCGGTATTGATAATGTAATCAGGGGAAAATTTTTGCAGGAGAATCGTTGTAGACATAGCAGCATTCACTTTTCCAATTCCTGAACGAAGCAGAACAACGTCAACCCCGTCCATTTTCCCAGTGGTAAATTCACAACCCGCAATTGTTTCAATCGTTGAGTTCTCAATATTGTTTCTTAGTAAGGTAACTTCTTCTTCCATTGCTCCGATGATGGCTACTTTCATTATTGAACCTCTTTCTATTGTTTTACGCCTTCCATAATCCATACAAAGTCATTCCAACGCTCAAACGAAACATGAAACCCGTTTTGTTCCATCAGCTTATTTAAAAGAGGGATGGTTGGATAATATTCACGTTGCAAATCCTTAGCAAGGTTTAGAAAGCCTTTTTCCAATGCGTCTTCAATCGCCTTTTTATAGGTTTCTTCAGATTCATACATTGTATCCGCGAACACTATTTTACCACCAGTGGCAAGCAGATTTCCATAGCGCGTGATAGATGTTGCTTTTTCGTCATCCGTCAAATGATGAAATGCATAGGTGCTAACGATTGTATCCACCCCGATAGCTGGAAAATCAAGAAAATCACCGTCATATAAACAAACCGTATCCCCCAGTTTGTCAGCAGCAATCCTTCTCATCGATTGAGATGGTTCGATACCAGTAACGTTTTTTCCGCTAGCGATTAGTTTTTTCGTTAAATTACCTGTTCCAACCCCAAATTCTAATATCCGTCCTGATGAGCGCCGATTTACCTCTTGAAGTAGTTCATCATATTGTAAAAACACCTCATAGTATTCAATATCATGACCTGAAACGGTTGAATCATAAGAATCCGCCCATTGCTCAAACAACTCGATGAATTCTTTACCCACGGTGTCCACTCCCTGTTTTTAATGCTAATAATTCACATATACATACTATGAATTAAAATAAAACTTGTTCCTAATTTAACATATCCCGTCTTTCCTCTCAATACCTTTTAGGTTTTGAATTAAAATAATAAAAAGAGGTCAGACCCCACATTATCATTTCTAGCCCCATTTAATAAAATAGGACATAAAAATGTTAATAGTGGGAGTCAGACCCCTTATTATCTTATTAATTTCCGCTCGCACTTGTTTTACCCTTGTCATTTTCTATTAATTCTTCAACCTTTGTCGGCATCCAACCTTTGCCGTCCTTCCATACCAGATAAACTCGGTAGGCTTGTGGGTCTCCTTTAGCAGTCACGGTCCCAATAGATTGATCCGGACCATTTCTAGTTAAGTACCAAACTGTCATATTACTCGTTTCCATGTCAGTTGCATAAGCCAAAGCTTTAACCCTTTCATCCCAATCAACTGAATCGGATGAAAATGGCTCAGTCTGGGTCGTTCCAACAGGCTCCCAAGCCGGATTTTCAATCGTACTCTTGATGTTTTCTCCGCCACCTGTCGTGACAACTTTTGATGTATCATCCTTTGCCTTATCACCAGTAGTTTTTTGTGTATTTTTAGTTTGTTTTTGTTTAGTTGTTTCCGAGGACTTTTTGGCACCATTTCCACTGTTACTACTGCTGACCTTTTTTTCGACTTTTTGATCCTGCTTTTTTTCTTGATCATCGTTATTCCCTGAAAAAATATTAACAGAAACAATAATGATTAAGAGGATCACAATGCCAATGAGACCATTTAGGATAATATTTGTTTTTCTTCTTTTGGAGCGCTGCTGTGAACGCATCCCTTCTCTTGATTGATCAAAATTGCTTTTCAAAAGAAATATCCTCCTTTGACAAGTTGTTAATATTCTACCATGACAACTAAAAAACTTGAAGGAGTTTATTTATTTCAATTTATCAGTAGGGTGATCAATTTCGTATAGGGCTTTCACCATATCTGAGAATAATGGGTTCACGCCACCCTCATCATCATTCACATCCAAATTAACCGTTACTAGTGCATATTTGGGATGATCAAAAGGAAAATACCCCGCAAACCACTTATTATGGAGTTGGCGGTTATTAGCGTATTTTCCCGTTTCTGCTGTTCCTGATTTCCCTGCTACTTCATAGGGTAAATCTTGAAACCATCTTCCCGTCCCATGATCGTTTGTAACCACCTCACGTAAAAGAGCCTGTAATTTCATCGCTGTATACGGGGCTAACGTATCACCGTTCATCTTCTTTTTTTGAAACTCGTACATGTTTGTCCCATTTTGGTATTCAACCTTGGAAGCGACGCGAACCATTTCTTTTTTTCCACCTTTTGCAATTGTAGACATCATATTGACTACAGCAAGTGGAGTTGCCCTCACTTCATGTTGACCTATTCCAGTCATGGCTACAAAATTTTTATCCTTTTTTGCCTCTTCGTTTAAAAATACGCGCCCTTTTTCTTCATCTTTTAATTGTGAAAACTTTCCAATATGAAACACAGAACCCTGCCAACTTACCGGACCCATTAATCCAAGTTTTTGTGCATATGTTTCAATTAAGTTAGGATCGATATCCTTTAATTCGTTGGCAATTTGCCCAAAAGTGCGATTACAGCTACGAGCAAAACTATTTTGAAAGGTCAGCATGCCATGATTGTATACTAAATCAGGCTCGCCATTAATTTTTCGACTGCAATCAAATGTTCGAGTTGGATCATCTAGGCCGTGGTCAATAGCTGCAGCAGCCACAACGGTTTTAAAAACGGAGCCCATAATTTGTTGATTTAGCATTACATTTTCTATTCCGTTCCCAAGGTATGGGTCCCTTTTATTGATGCTTGGGCGAGAAACCATCGCTAATACGCTATTAGATTCTATATCGACAAGAATTAAACCGCCTTTTTTTATGCCATTTTGATCCACCAGTTTTTCGGCTGTCGTCTGCATTTCTTTATCTATAGTGGTTTTGATATTTACTGGATAATAGGGGTTAGCTGGATCAACATATTTCACATTCACCCCAAACAATGGTGCTCCATCGCCATCCACATGGTACACTAATTTGGAATTTCCCTCTGCAATTAAAAACTCGTCAAAACTCTTTTCTAATCCAGAGATTCCTAATAATGTTTGTGGAGAAAATTCCTTGTCTGGATATCGTTTTTTTAACTCTGCCTGATTTTCCTTTACAATCCCAATCAGTTGTTCTGCAGGTATATTTTCCAGTAAATATTTTCGTTCTACAGCAAATACACCAGGTATTTTCATGGCGTTAATTTTTTCCATCTGCAAACCGGTCAACTTCATCGGATCTTTATCGCCCCATGCAAATGGTTTTTTTGCATTCTTAACCTTTTTGAGCAAAGTTTTCTTTTGGACTCCAATGATTTCCGCTACCTTTCTGGCATCCCAATCTATCTTATTCAAAAATGGAAATAATATGAGTACAGGTTTATTTTCGTAAATCAAGGGTTTACTGTTTCGGTCAAGAAAGTTTCCCCTTCCACTATCAAGGATCACTTCCTGGGAACGCTGCTTAACACTCGCTTCCAGTAAATTAACTTGGTGTTTTGAAAAGCTTTCTGTGGCAAATAATTGGATTTGCATTAATCTCACCATTAATAAGCCTAAACCAATAAAACTGCAAACAAACCAGATCAATGCTCGCTTTTTTAACATAAAAAAACACCTCGTCAAAAGTTTTGACGAGGTTTTACATTTTCAAACTAAATGATTGAAATTTATTTAATGGAGGTAATTCGAACGCTCATTTCTCCACCTGGGGTTTGAACAGATACCTGATCCCCAACCTTGCGACCTAGCAAGCTTTTGGCAATCGGTGAATCGTTAGAAATTTTACCTTCAAATGGATCCGCTTCAGCACTTCCAACAATTGTGTAAGTCTCTTCTTCTCCATCAGGAAGTTCAATGAATGTAACAGAACGTCCTAATGCAACGGTATCACTGTTCATTTCATCTTCTTCAATAATCTTAGCATTACGAATCATATTTTATAAATTTGTAATTCTTCCTTCAACAAATTCTTGTTCTTCCTTTGCTGAATCGTACTCAGAATTTTCTTTAATTTCACCGAAACTACGTGCAATTTTTATACGTTCAACAACTTCTTTTCGTTTAACTGTTTTTAATTGTTCTAATTCATTCTCAAGTTTTTCTTTGCCAGCCTGTGTCATCGGGAATACTTTTTCTATAGCCAAAGCTCTTCACTCCTTCTAATCTTCACAATCACCCAAAGAAATTGTGGATAAAAAAATTATGTAGTATATAGATAAATACATTTGAGCGCGTCCTTTAAAAGGGGCGCGCACCATTTTTATTTTTCATAAAAAAGCGATATAGAACGGTTACATTCCTAAAAAAGCACCCTTCTTCCATAAGTTGCAATTTACATAGAAATCATTTTTTTGCTTATGGGATGGGATATAACCACTGCTTTTTTATTATTTATGCTATTGTTTCATAAAAATGATTTTTGTTCAAGAATTGTTTTGATTTTTGTGACCATAAGATCAATTGCAACGTGATTATGACCACCCTCTGGAACAATGATATCTGCATAACGTTTAGTCGGCTCAATAAATTGATTATGCATCGGACGAACAACATTTACATATTGCTCGATAACAGACTCCATAGTCCGACCGCGTTCTCTAATATCTCTCTGCATTCGACGAATAATCCTAATATCAGCATCTGTATCAACGAATAACTTAATATCCATTAAATTACGTAAACGTTCATCTTCTAAAACAAGGATCCCCTCTAATATAATGACATTTTGCGGATCTACTGAAATAACATTGGATGAACGTGTATGAATCGAGTAATCATAAACAGGTTTATTAATCGATTCATATTTTAGCAATTGCTTAATATGTTCGATTAATAAATCGTTATCAAAAGCAAGCGGATGATCATAGTTCGTTTTTAAACGCTCTTCAAACGGTAAATGACTTTGATCCTTATAATAATAGTCTTGTTCAATCATCAGAATCGAGTGACCTTTAAACTGTTCATAGATTGCTTTTGTTACACTCGTTTTTCCTGAACCGGAACCACCGGCAACACCAATCACAACAGGTTTGCGATACATACGTTAATTCTCCTTTCGCATCATGTTGTTAGGGTACACTGGTCGATCCAATTTGAAGGTAACGATTTGTAAGGGGTGACGTGCAGCATCAAGCTCGTTGCCATCCTCGTCCCAAATTTTATCTACTACATGGGTAAAGTTGTCAATTTCCGGACCAAAGAATTCTACCTCTTCTCCAGGTTTAAAATGGTTGCGTTGTTGTAATGTAACCATTTTTGTCTCAGGATTGTAATCCAATACTAAGCCAGCAAATTCAAATGTAGTCTTCTTGCTATGGTTTCCAAACATTTGCTCTTTATACCCAGGTACCCCTTCAAAGAACGCTGTTGCTGTTTCGCGGTTTGCACATTTATCTAATTCTTCGAGCCATTCTTGCTTTATGACGAAGTGATCTGGATCTGCACAATAGGTATCAATAACTTTCCGATAGACGCTGACAACTGTTGCAATATAGTGAATCGACTTCATTCTTCCTTCAATCTTTAAACTATCAATTCCTAGTTCGATCATCGTTGGAATGGATTCAATTAATTTTAAATCTTTAGGACTCATGGCAAATGGTGAATCATTTTCTGAGTAGAGAGCCGTTTCATTCTCTCCCTTGACCTGATATAGATCATAGTCCCAACGGCATGATTGACAACAGCCACCACGGTTGGAATCACGTGCCGTCATATGGTTGCTTAGTGTGCATCTTCCAGAATAGGCAATACACATCGCCCCATGAATAAAGGTTTCAATTTCGATATCAACCTTTTCCTTCATTTCTCGAATTTCTTCAGCACTGGTTTCTCTTGCCAAAACGACTCGTTCTAAGCCTTCCTCTTGCCAAAATTGAATAGCCTTCCAGTTTGACAAGGATTGTTGAGTACTTAAGTGAACTTCAATTTCTGGAGCAATTCTTTTGCACGTTTCAATAATTAGCGGGTCAGCAACAATAATCCCAGTAATCCCGGTCTTTTTCAGTCCTAGCATATATTCTTCTAGCCCTGCGATATTCTCATTGTGGGCAAAAATATTTGTCGTTACGTATATCTTGGCATTAAATCTTTTGGCAAACTCTACTCCCTCTTTCATTTCTTCGAAAGTGAAGTTATCTGCGTTAGATCGAAGGCCATATTCTTGTCCACCAATAAATACCGCATCTGCTCCGTATTGGACGGCAATCTTCAATTTTTCAAGATTGCCTGCAGGCGCAAGGAGTTCCGGTTTTCTTACAATAACACGTTTGCCATTAACAATTTGAGAAATATTGTTTTTCACACTATCAGTCATCCTTTTTGCCTCCTTTATTTCTGATCGTTAGCCAACAACGCTATTGGTTAATATACGGTTTCTTTAAAGAAGAAGCCCGTATCAAGCGAACGATGATTTGGCTGAATCTGTTCAATTTCTTCTAGCAAGTCAGTTTTTAGATCCTCATATTGATCGGGATCGGAAACACATACATCAATTGCTTTTCGGTAAAGTTTCGTCACGGCTAAAATATAATCAGGGCTTTTTAATATCCCGTCTATTTTGAACGAATCAATCCCAACTTCAATCATGTCTTGCAATTCATCAACCATACAGACATCATTTGGACTCATGATATGTGTACCGTTTTCATCTTCAAAAATAGGATATTTATTTTCTCGTTCTTTATCATGCAAAAACATATTTTTTTCATATTTAAGATTTTGAATTTCCATTGACTTACCTTGGTATTCAAAATAATTCCCTAATAAACTGCGTTTTGATTGGAACATACAAGCCATACCATGAACCTGAACTTCAAGTTCCACCTCGGCATGTTCTTTCATTTCAATGATTGCATCCATACTCAGTTCTCTTGCTAAAACCGCACGTTTTGCTCCTTTTCGGCCCCAATAGTTACATGTGTACCAGTTGGTTGCGGTCGTTTCAGTATTCCAATGAAGTTTCATCTCCGGTGCCACTTCTTTCACTGTCATGAGAACAGCAGGATCACCAAAAACGATTGCATCAGCTTTTGCAGAGTTTAGGAATTTAACATAATCAGCTAACTCCTCAATTTTTTCATTATGAAAAATGGCATTCATCGCCACATATACCTTTTTCCCAAGGTCATGGGCTATATCGATTGCCCTTGTAATATCATCCCGATTAAATTCACCGGCAAGACGCAAACCGTACCGCTGCTCGCCCATTACAAACGCATCAGCACCTGCCTTTGCCAAACGAGATATCTCATCTATACTTGTCGGAGTTACTAATAATTCTGGCTTCTTCATCATTATTCACCTCTTTTTACTAATTGCAACCCCATCACCTACAGGAACAATGACGGTATCGTATTCAGGATTATTCATTAACCAACTATTAAAATCACGAATTTTCTTGACTAAATTACGTAATCGCTTATTCTCAATGTTTGCCTCAGCAACCATACCTTTAAACAATACATTATCCGTAATGATTAATCCGCCTTCACTAAGGTAGCGAGAATATAGCTCAAAAAAGCGTTGATACTGTCCTTTAGCGGCATCAATAAAGATAACATCGAAAGGCGCAAACGGTTTGATTTGCTCTTCTACTTCTAAGGCATCTCCGCTAATTAAAACAATTTCCGCTTCCATTTCAGCCTTTTTAATATAGTCAACTGCTCTTTCTAAACGCTCATTGTCTCTCTCAATCGTGACAATTTTCGAATTTGGAAGAGCAAACGCCATTCTTAAAGCGGAGTATCCAATTGCCGTACCAACCTCAAGAATGGTTTGTGGGTTTTGAATGCGGAGTAGTTGGAGCATAGCTTCGATACCGGCTAATTCCATGATGGGTACCCCATTTTCTGCTGCATACTGTTCCATTTCCAATAGAATTTTTGGCCGATCAAGTATTAATTCATTTATATATAATTGCAGCTTTTCTTTATCCAAGCCGCCATCACCTCTATTTTTTTGGCAACAATCTCCATTTTTTATCCACCAAGTGGCTAGGGTCAAACTGATATTCATAGAGCATGAATTGAGTCTTTTAGACAAGAAAAAATAGCGGTCACAGCTAGGATACCTGAAACGAATAAACCGTTTCTTTTCAATACAATCCTATCTGTGGGTCACGCTATTGCCATTGTGCATCGAAACACTCGAATAATTTTATCATATAAGAAGGGAGAAAGCTAATTTAATCATTTATCGGTAATATGTTCTGCTTTCTGTTGATTATGTTCAGAGAGTGTTTTTGTAAAGATTACATCCCCTTCAGCCGTTGCTAGAAAATACAAAAAGTCTGTTTTCTTCGGATTTAGTGCTGCCTCAATCGACATGGTCCCGGCACTTGCGATTGGGCCTGGAGGCAAGCCTTGGTATTTATAAGTATTATAAGGCGAGTCTACCTTTAAATCTTCATAAAGAACTCTTTCTTTATGTTTGCCTGTTGCATAAAGTACGGTCGGATCTGTCTGAAGCGGCATTTCTGCCTGAATCCGATTGTAAAAGACACTAGCAATCGTCTCTCTGTCTGCCTTTTCAGTTGCTTCTTCTTCAATTAAGGATGCCATCGTTAATAGTTTATGTGGAGAAACCTTTTGTTCATCCATTTGTGTTTCATATCCACTTAAAACAGATTTTGTTTTATCAAGCATTTCCGTCACTACTTTTTCAACGGATGGGTTTTCCTCATAATATGAATAGGTAGCAGGGAATAAGTAACCCTCTAACGGATATAATACGTCTTTATTTAATATTTCATCGGTTAATACATCAGGGTATTTTTCCATTAATGATTTTACAAAAGCAGGATCATTTAGTTGAGCAAATACTTCGTCATGACCACGATTTGTTTTCTCTGCAATAATATCAGCAATTTGTTTGAGCTGTTTCCCTTCTGGAATGGTGATTTTAAAAGCAGCATTTTGCAACAGTTTCCCTGTTTTAAGTCTACTTATAATTTCTGGAATCGTCATAGCTGGAGTTAATTTGTAGTTCCCTGCCATAAAGTCAGCTTCATTTTTGAATTTCACATAATATTTGAATACCTTTGCGTCTTTAATAATTCCCTTTTCTTCTAAAATTTGGCCAATCCCTGAAACAGAAGATCCGATTGGAATCGTGACCTTTTTCTCATGTTTATCGGTTGGATCTACTGGTTTCATCGCAGATTTGATATAAAAATATCCTCCACCTACTACAGCCCCAATTAGTAAAAAAATGATCATTGAAACGATGAGAACGATTTTACGAACAACCTTTGCTTCACTTTGCCGTTCCATCATTTTTTGGCGAAAAAAGTCCTTAATTGGCTGATTCCTATCTGACAAAAATGTTCCCTCCACTCACTTGAGCTTGCACCTAATCTTTATACATCCCCGAACCATTATACTATATTTTTATTTTTCACCGCAAAAAATTACATGATAGCAGCTTTTTAGTGTCTATTCGACAAAAAATCATCAAAAAAAAAGCTGCCGAGAGGTTCTCGGACAGCTTTTTTATCATGGATCCTATTCTTCTTCTTCTTGCTCTTCTAGGAATGTATTGAGCATTTCCTCAACTAAATCCCATTCTTCTTCTGTTTCAATTGGCGTTAAATCGCCGTCTTCATCGTTTTCGTTTGGTGTAAACGCTGAAGCGTGAATTTCGATGTCTTCTTCATCATCGTCATCAGCACCAATAGGATAGTATAAAACATAAGACTTTCCAAATTCTTCTGAATCAAATGTAAACAAAACCTCACATAATTGCTCGTTTCCTTCATCATCCACTACAGTAATATTATTTTCTCCGTGATTCATTTTTCCACCTCATTAAAGTTTACTATCTAAAAATCCTTGCAAAATCAGAATTGCTGCCATTTTATCGATTACCTTTTTTCGCTTTTTCCGGCTAACATCTGCTTCAATAAGGACCCTTTCCGCAGCCATTGTGGTCAATCGTTCATCCCAAAGAACAACAGGCAAGGAGAAAAGTTTTTCTAATTCTCCAGCGTAAGCTTGGCAAGCCTCGCCCCGAGGACCAATTGTATTATTCATGTTCTTTGGCAATCCAACAACAATTTTGCTAACTTGTTGTTCCTTAATAATTACACCAATTTCAGCAAATCCAAACTCTTTTTCATCTTCATTAATTTTCAAGGTTGTCAGCCCCTGTGCAGTCCAGCCTAATTCATCACTAACTGCCACACCTACTGTTTTCGTACCGACATCCAATCCCATTACCCGCATCGATTAGTCCTCATGCTGTTTTTTCAAATACGATTTTACCAGTTCTTCAATAATTTCATCCCGTTCCAATTTGCGAATGATATTACGGGCGTCCCGATGACGTGGAATATAGG
>CAURFY010000044.1:0-11610 GCA_963524115.1 uncultured Bacillus sp. | reverse complement strand
TTTTTTATAAACACCAGGTCCTTACAGCGGTAAAAGCAACAAGACTCCGTCGTAAGTCATATATAGAGGACTCTTTTAAAAAAGGTATGGTTTTTAATGCTCCCCATCCGTTTATAAACGGAATACTTTCATCCAACGCCCCGTTAAAAATAATCACATTCCAACCCTTAATTAAAAAGCTTGATAGGTTGTACACTCCGCATGAAAAATCCTTTATTCTCACCTTCTTTGAATCATTTTTTCCAAAAAAACAATTGTTTGAGCAGATTAATTCTGTGTTTTTTGAATATCGTCGGAATGGACAGATGTTTTTAGGATATCGGATTATCCGCATTTTAATGGATTTTGCTCCAAACCATAGTTTGGTCAAACAGCTTGCTGGTGATTCAATGTTCAATAAATATGCAGAACTATACAATCAAAAATCTGAAAAACTGTTTGCAAAAGACCTCATTTTTGCTGAAAAAACACTGTTTTCTCTGAAAGATAACGAAGAATGTTTTCGGCAACTTGTAGCACTTTTAGAAAAAGAATCCCGATGGGTCGATATATGTGCTTTGTTGATTTACAAATTATCTCTAGCCCCTTCAATTGATTATTATCATCTCCTAATAAACCAACTGGAAAAGCATCTAAACGAAAATGAAACGGTGCTAATCCTAGAGGGATTGTCCAACGTCTTACCAGCATTCCTTCCTTTACAAAAAGAGCTATTTGAAAAATATGTAAAAAACTCCAAAATCGAAAAAGTACTTAATATGATGAATTCCTATCACTTTCAGCTTAGTAGTTCACAAGTTCAAGCCCTTGGAGATATCTTAGATCGCGTTGATTCAGAAGAACACTCTCTTCAACCAGAGGTACTGAAGGACTTATTGAAATCGTATATAGACTTTTTCCCAGAAAAGGCTGAAAATCTTCTGAATAAATATGTCATTTCTTTACTAAAAACCCATGAGTTAGATTACATTAAGGAATGGCTCAATCCATTTATCGAAAACCACCAAAACCTTAAGATATTTGAAAAAATCGACACTATGAAAAGGCTTAATGAAGATCTTGACCAAATGCAAACGCTGGGAGAACTTTATGTGGAATTTGGGCAGTTCGAAAAAGCGATTGAATGCTTTAACTGGGAAATGGAATTAAAACCAACCAATACAAAACCATTACAATGGTTATCTAAAATCTACAGGGAAATGGGAATGAATCACGAAGCAGATGCATTTCGTGAGCTGTGTATTGACATACAAAAATGGGCTTAAGCGGTTCCGTTTATTTAAAACATTAACAAGGATTTTTTTATGGGAGATGAATGCAAAATGAAGAGACTAACACGTCTAGGTAAAACCGATATAATGGTTAATCCGATTGGCTTAGGAACCAATGCTGTTGGAGGTCACAACTTATTTGCAAACCTTGATGAAAAAGCAGGCCGAGATCTAGTTCGAACAGGACTGGCTCACGGGATTAATTTTTTAGATACAGCGTTTATTTATGGTCCAAAGCGTTCAGAAGAAATCATTGGTGAAGTTGTTAAAGAAAACGGGATTCGTTCAGAAATTGTAATCGCCACTAAAGCTGCACATAAATTAGTTGGAAAAGAGGTTTTGATTGATAATTCACCAGCTTTCTTAAAACAATCAGTGGAAGAGGCTTTACAAAGGCTGAAAACGGATTATATTGATTTATTCTATATCCATTTTCCTGATCAGGATACGCCAAAGGATGAAGCGGTCGGGGCATTAGCACAACTGAAAGCTGAAGGGAAGATTAGAGCAATTGGTGTATCAAATTTTTCCATTGATCAGTTAATAGAAGCAAATAAAGATGGTTACGTCGATGTATATCAAGGAGAGTATAACTTATTGAACCGCGATGCTGAGAAGGAATTGTTCCCTTATATAAAAGATAACGGTATTTCATTTGTGCCATACTTCCCTCTTGCTTCAGGATTATTAACGGGTAAATATAACCTAAAAACTAATTTGGCTGAAAAGCGTGGGAAATTCTTTCAAAAAGAAATCTATGAAAAAACAATCGGAAAAGTAGATCAAATCCGAACTATTGCAAAAGCAAGGGACGCAGAAGTGACCCATGTTGTCCTAGCGTGGTATTTGACACGTGAGGTGATTGATGTTGTTATACCAGGAGCAAAACATGCCGAACAAGTCCTTAATAATCTTAAAACTTTAGCTGTTAAATTATCAAAAGAAGAAATTCAACAAATAGACCAGATTTTTCAATTGTAATTTAACAAAGAAACTCCTTTGGATAAAAAATAATCCGAAGGAGTTTCTTTGTATTGACTGGTTGTAAATGTTTACCTCGAGTAGGAAGCACCTACTAATTTTATCGGTTTCAAACCGAGTATCAAACAACTAATATTAGTGTAACCAGTGTGCTTGAACTTAGAAAGGATTTGTTTTAGTGCTGGAAAATCACTATCACGTTTTAAAGCTCGCACCTCTTTCTTATACAAACGAAGAACTGATTCATGAACGGAATTTGGAGTGTTTTGGTCTGCATCCTCATCCATTATTAATGCACCCATGTAGTGAAATTTAAAATTAAGTGCACGTGTAAGATAAACCACTTCCATAAGTTTTTGATAAAGGCCTTCATTGTCCTTTTTTAAATCCCTAAGGGCGTCATTGGCGGCCTCTAACTCATTGATACTACAAAAAGTAACCACAAATTTTCCTCCCTTATTGTCCAAGTTTTTGTGAAAATAAACTTAGCTCAGTTGTTTTTTATTATCAATCGAATTTTTATTTTCACAAGATTTTGTATTTTTAAAATAATAAATTTGTCTGAAAATAAGTGTACCTCGCATTGTGGATCATGTAAAATGGTTATATTTTATCGGTTGCATAGCTTTTGTCTATGTAACCGTAATCATCAAAACATTTCATTCAAATAGGTCTATATTCATAGGTAAATTGTAAGATTTCCATGGATATAAGGTCTAGTTTAGTTCAATCTAGTTCTCAATTCCTAAAAAGGGAGAACTTATTATCCAAATTTCAGTAGAACTTATTATTGAGTAATGATAGAAAAATCACAAATTAGAGGAGGTGAGCATTGAGCTAATAAATAGAAGAAACCGATTCATATTATTTGAATATAGAATATTTAGAAAATTCACTTTACCAGTCACAAGTTATAATCTGAATTTTCCACCTCCCTAAAGCATAACTTATGTTGATACCCAAATAGTGGAAATTCCTTTTTGTTAATCTATTTTAGGGAGGTATTTCATGAGTAAATTATATAATGACAAACTAGTCGAAACGAGAAATAGACTGATTCATGAAATTCATTTATTAAATAATGCTGAATTCAATAAAAGGTATGGGAGTAATGAGTGGAGTGTAGCCCAGGTTTGTCACCACTTAGTGTTGACCGAAAAAATATTTGCAAAAGTTATTGAACTCGGACTAAAAAGAAATGTAAGTAATAAAACAGAACGTAAAAATATGAACCAGATAATGGATAGAACCAAAAAGCTAGTTGCCCCTGAAATAGTTATACCAAATTCAGAGACAATGGAAGTTCAACAAATCATTAATATGTTAAATGACTCGAGAACAAAATTTTGGAATATACTTCGTACAGTAAAAGATGAGTCCTTATTAGCCGAGAAATCTGCAAAACACCCCATCTTTGGGGATCTTCCCTTGGATCAATGGATTGAATTATTATATTTGCACGAACAACGCCATATTGAACAAATAATAGAAACAATAGAAACACCATATAATTGAAATCATCATTTAGTATTTTGATTACCGATTGTCAGCTGTTCTATCGTGAACTGGAGCCATTCTTTTGTTACATAGGATAAATAATGATTTTTCCCCCAGATAATAGCTAGGCTCCAACTAATGGACGGATTTTTGACCTTGATTGACACCAAATTTTCACCTAGATTGTTGCAAACACTCTCTGGTAAAAGCGATACACCAAACTTATTAGCAACCATTTCTTCTATAAAAGAAAGACGTGCACTTTCTGAAATAATATGAGGATTAAAGCCGACAGAATTACAGGAATGAATAATGCGGTCATTTAGAACAAAATCTTTATTAAACAATATTAAAGATTCATTTTTCAAATCAACTAAATTAACTACCTCTTTTTCGGCAAGAGGGTGTGAGCAGTGAAGAATAAGCTTTAAATCTTCCTCCATAAAAGCAAAATGTTCAAAAGCATCATCTTTTGTTGGAAGAACGATGACACCTGCATCAAGTAGATTATTCCCAACATCTTCTTCTATTTTCTTTGAACCAGATTCTTCAAATTGAAAGGTGATCCCAGGATATTGGTCGTGAAACATGCCTACAATTTTAAGAAAATCGTGGGCATTAAATATGGGTGGCAATCCAATCCGAATGTGGCCTTTTTTTAGCCCAGTAAGGTTATCTATTTCCGTTTCTAAATTCTTAAAAGCTTTGTCTATTAATTTAGCTTGCTCCAAAATGGTCCTTCCGGCATCGGTTAGGACTAATTCTTTTCGAGATCGGTCGAACAGAACCACTCCTGTTTCCGTTTCTAAATTTTTAATCATTTTACTAATTGTTGGCTGAGTGATAAATAGGTGGTCCGCTGCAAGGGAGAAACTATTAAACTTAGATACTTCAATAAAATACTGTAAATGTTTGATATCCAACCTCGTACACCCCTTATAATTTATTTATGGGGATTCATTTCATTATTATTTTATCAAAACTTTCTGAAATAGGGTATCTTGGAGCCTACAGCTAGAAATGGGGAAACCTAAAACGTTTTTCATAGTAATAATCTTGCTTTTTCGCGAATAAAATGATTTGAATACGTATGTTTACCATTCAAATTCTTAAACCCAAGTATTATTTTAGTGAGAAAGGGAGGGAATCTGGTGAAATCAATCGGAATCTTAGGTGTAGGTCAAGCAGGTGGGAACATAGCTGAAATTGCATCAGTCCTGGGCTTTCAAACCGCCCTTATCAATACAAATCAACGGGATGGTATAGTGAACACAAAGGTGGTAAAGCGGTATTTTGTCCCCGGTTATAGTGGTGCAGGTCAAGATAGAACATTAGGATTGACAGCTGTCCAGGATCATTATCAAGAAATCGTTGAATTTATTAACAAATCCTTTAAAAATATTAATTTATTATTGGTGGCATTTTCAACTGATGGTGGTACAGGGTCGGGGATGAGTCCTCCGTTAATTGATTTACTGACAGATCAGTTTCCAAGCATTAAGATTGGGGCAATTGCAATTGTTCCAGAACGAAACGTTTTGGCAGGAAACCGAATCAATACTGCAGAGTGTATCGAAGAGCTCTCCAAAATAGAAGCGATATCTTCTGTGTTCCTAGTAGATAACGACCAAATGCGTAAAATAAATCCTCAATCAAGCAAACAACAGATCTACCTTTCTACAAACCGTCAAGTGATGGAGGCAATTAATCATGTCCTAAGGGTAACACAAAAAAGTTCTTTATTTGGAAATTTTGATGAGACAGATCTTATGAATATCCTTGGGACAAGGGGAGTTACCATCATCTCATCTACGCCAATTACTGACGCTAAAACAACCTCAGATGTATCTGCTAAAATTCAACTATCTTGGGCTAATTCAATTTTCTGTCCAGTTGAATCACAAGGGGTCATCCGAGCAGGTCTCATTTATGAAGGACCAGAGAATATATCTAAACTGATTAATGTCCCATCCGTCTTTGAAAGAATAGGGGAACCTTTACAATTATTTGAAGGGACCTATATTTCTGAATCAGATTCAACTATTACCACTATTCTCTCAGGATTATCCTTCCCATCTCGGCGCCTGCTATCGCTAGAAGAATCGTTAGAGAAAAATAGAGATCGTCTTCAGCATTTAGTCAAAAAAGAGTATACACAGCATTATCAATCTAGAGTTTCCTGGGCATCCGATTTAAAATCCAAAAGACCTGAAAGGCAGTCAGGTTCACCATCTTCAAAATTAAGTAAGTACCAAAAATAAGGTTAGGGTTCTTTTTCCACTTTTCCTACATTTGAAAGTGATAACACCCAACTCAAATTCAATCAAGTAAATATCAGGAGTGTGACTTTTGATATATGGGTTTAATTTACTCTATGCTATTTTTATAATATAAATATAGAAGATATCACAGAGAAATAGATGGAGGGTTACAAATGAGTTGTGGTTGTGGAAACTTTAATGATGGAAAAGCAATAGTGGATCATGTAAAGAGTAAGGATAAAGAAAATTTTGCTCCAGCTGTGGAACATGAAATTACCTGTGAATGTGGGGAAACATTTGCATTAAAAACAGTCATTATGAACTGTCCAAAATGTGAAATGACGTATGCAGTAACACCTTGTAGTTCTGCTGACATAAACAACGTGAAGGTTGCCGGCATTAAATACGCTTAAATAGTAAAAGTAAAATAGGGAATTCATTCGATTGTTTTAATAACGTCTTTAAGAATAAATGTAATAAAAATAAGAAGAGCTGCTCAATGGTCAAATTCTCGACCGTTTGAGCAGCCTTTTTTTTGCGTTCCAAAAGAACAGGTTAATGTATTCATTTAAGCAATTTTTCCATTTCCATACTACAAATGGGTGAACTAAACAAATTACCTTGCAGTTCATCACACCCCATTTCGACTAATAGATCTCGTTCATACTTTGTTTCTATTCCTTCTGCAACAATATTTAAACCCAGTCCATGTGCAATGTCAAAAATGGACTTAACTAAAAGGGCCTTTTTTTCATTTCGACCGATACCATTAATAAACTGATTATCAATTTTGATCTCATCAATAGGTAATTGGAGCGAATGAAAGAAGGATGAGGATCCCTTTCCAAAATCATCGATAGAAATATGAACACCTAATTTTTTTATCTGGTCGATGACATCTGCTACATGTTTAATATCGCTAACAAAAACACTTTCTGTAATTTCAATGACTAAATCATTAGGATCTAAACCTGTTTCATTTAATGTTCTTGTAATCATAGAAATAAAATGATCATGATGAAAGGTTTTAACTGAAATATTTACAGAAATAGGAACTCTCAGTAAATGTCCATCCTGCCACATTTTGTTTTGCTTGCAAGCTTCAAAAAGGACCCATTCGTCAATTTTCGTCATAAGACCGATGTCCTCTGCAATTGGAATGAAGGTGGAGGGAGAAACCTCCCCAAGACTAGGATCAAACCACCGCAACAAAGCTTCTAAACCGGTTACTTTGCCATTTTTAATCTTTGGCTGATAATACAGTTGGAAGCAATCTTGCCCTACAACTGTCCGCAATGAGGTTTCAATTAATAACCGTTTTTCAAACTTGCCCCGTAGTGACTCATTAAAGAATTGAGCAGTGTTTCCACCTGCCACCTTTGAAGCGTACATCGCAATGTCTGCACATTTCACAAGAGAATCTAAATCTGTTCCATCGTCGGGATATAAGCTAATTCCGACACTTCCAGTTATAGATAATACCTTTCCATTGATATTAAAGGGAGAAGAAAACGCCATGCGAATGTGATCTAAAGTATGAGAAATTTCTTCACGTTCTTCACCCTCATCGACAATAACAAATTCATCCCCACCAAGTCGAAAAACTTGTCTTCTACTATTGTGTAAGAGACTGAGCTTTTGGGCTGTCAATTTCAGGAGTGTATCCCCAGCGTCGTGACCTAATATGTCATTTACTTGTTTAAATTCGTTTAAATCGATAAAAATAATGGCAATAAATTTTGGGTGTTTATTCTTAATAAGATCCCTTAAATAATCCTGGAAATGAAGCCGATTGGGTAAAGAAGTTAAAACATCATAATACGCTAATTGATGCAGTTTATCCTCAGATTCTTTTAATTTTTTTGTTTGCCTTGTAAGAATTCTGTTCATTTCAAGGCTCTCTTGAAATAATTCTTTGATCTTTTGGGCCATTTCTTTTAGGTTTTGCGAAAGCAAACGTAACTCTGAGATATTACTTTGAGGCCAGTCGATCGTTTCGAGTTTGATTAGCTTATTTGGTAACCCTGTAGTGACAATGGTTAGTTGCTTCAAATTATTCAAAAACAACCTATTTATAACCGATAACAAGACAAGGGTAAAGAAAGCAAACAATATTGACAACTTAAGATGGATCATAAATTCATTAAATATTTGATCTTGATACTGAGAGATTGGAAACTGAATCATTACTTTCATCGGTAAGTGGTCTACATCTTTTATAAATACTAATTTCCCTGATCGCCATTTATTAATAGGGAGAACCCTATCTTGACCAGTAGGTAGAGCCTCATAGAAATGATTGGAAACCTTTGTATACTCATAAATGTGTTTCCAATTATAATTCTCCGTTACTTGAGTGGAATTTGAACTGGAGGCCATTACTTTATTTTGATCATTTATAATAATTATGCTATATTCCGTTGATTTATAATGGTCAATAAGCTCATCCAGTTTGCTTTGAGTACCATCACCAGAAGGGGGATATTGTAAATTCTTCTTATTTAAATTTAATATCTCTGTCTTAATTTGAGAAAACCTTTTTTCTGCCTGTTTCATCGAATTATGTGAGACAAACTCATGTGCGTTCCACGTTTTGGTCAGAATGATTAAGAAAAAAGGAATCATGATAGAAATAATCGTTATATGAGATAAAAACTGGTGAATGGAAACATTATTTTTATTCAATCGAATTGATTTTAGCAATTTATAAAAAGGAATATAAGCTAAGAGCATGTCTGCGATCAAGACATTATATAATCCATTTAGGATATCCTTACAAATTTGAAAATAGAGTGCATCACCAGTTAACGAGGATTTATTCAGAAAAAATAGTGTGGCTAAACCAAATGTCAACCAGAAAAATAAATCAACAAAAAACATCTTTGCTCTTTTTTTAAAATGAAAATAAGTGCCTACAAATATGATTTCGAATAATAAAATAAGGCTATAGGCTACGTATATCGAACCATTTGGGATAAACAAAAAGGTTAGGGCAGTGACCAAAATAGCTAAAGGAAGCCCAAACAAACGAAATATTAAAAAAATAACAATACTTGTGAATGTAAAAGTAATTCCATAAACAAAAGTTATTTTAAATGCTGACAAAATAAACGCTAATCCTAGAAGGATTAAAAAAAGAAAAGTTTCGCTATTAAATCTTGGTGTAAAAAATTTTATTCCGAACACATGTCAACCTCCGTACTTAACGATATTTCCTTCAATTGATTAGCATTAGATTCCACTTTTAAAAAAAATAAACCATTCATGTCTAATATAATGATATTCCATATAACAATATATTATCAAATCCCTACTAAATCGGGTGATACGTTTATTACTTACTACCCCTAATAATTTGATGAATTTCACAAAGAGGACATAGTTCAATTATTTTATTGGCTTGGGAGTGAATAGAAACAGTAGGGATCATTCATCTGAGCATGCCAATTTTTTTTGTTATTTATCACGAATCACTTTGGTTGACATATATCCTAAATTAACATATTGTTAATTCGAGATAGTTATATTAAAGATATCAAAAGGGGATTGTTAATAGTGAATGTATTAGTAGTTAAAGCAAATAACCGCCCAGCTTCAGACGCTGTTTCAAGTAAAATGTATGAAACTTTTATAGAGAACGTTGAAGGTGTTAACGTATCAACCTATGATGTTTTTGCTGAGGACATGCCATACTTCGGTCAAGATTTATTCAACGCTTTTGGTAAAGTTGAATCAGGCGAGGAAATGACAGATATAGAAAAGCGTATTATAGCTGCAAAACAAAAAGCGATGGACGCATTAACAGCAGCAGATGTGGTTGTATTCGCATTCCCATTATGGAACTTAACGATCCCAGCAAAATTGCAAACATTCATCGACTATGTATTCCAAGCTGGGTTTGCCTTTAAATATGATGCAAATGGCCAATTAGTAAACCTAATGACTGACAAAAAGGCCGTTATCCTTAGTGCACGTGGTGGCGTTTACTCAACACCAGAAGCAGCACCAATGGAAATGGCTGCTAACTATGTTAAAAATGTATTGGCTGGAATTTTCGGAATGGAAATTGTCCAAGAGGTCATAATTGAAGGTCATAATGCCATGCCAGATCAAGCAGAGACTATTATTGCTGAAGGTTTAGCAAAAGTAGTTGCAGCAGCAAAAAGTATTTCAGCCGTAACCGTTTTATAGAGATTTCAAAATAAATAATGTCAAAAAAGAGTGCCTAGTTCCTTCCAATAGTTTGGAGGGAGATGGGCGCTCTTTTTATATTGTATTGGTTAACTTGGGAGGTAGAATGGGTAGTTCTAGTTGATTCATTTGTCCCAAATTGTGTACTAAAAATAAAAGTTTAATGTTTTTTAAAAGTTTTTATTTTTGTAAAAATTTTTTAAAAGCTTACATAATAACGTTGGAAACGCTATTATGTAAAACTTGTCGGTAATTGTCGATAGAAATCGAAAAAGTCTGAATGGTTTTAATGTTAATATAACTTTTAATAGTAACTAGAAATAGTACCAGATAAGGCAGGTGAAAAGGATGGTATTCAATCCAACAGATTATCAGTTACACCTATTCCATGAAGGTTCTTTATACCTGAGTCATGAATTATTTGGGGCTCATATCGTAAAAAAGGATGCAGAGACCTATACTCGGTTTTGTGTATGGGCACCCAAAGCAAAGAATGTGAGAATAGTAGGCGATTTCAATAGTTGGATAGGAGAAGGATATGACTTTACGAAGATCAATGATGAGGGTGTCTGGTCATTGTTTGTTGAAGAGGATTTAACAGATGCTCTATACAAATATGAACTTACCACACCAACTGATGGAAAAATTTTGAAAGCTGATCCTTTTGCATTTTATTCTGAAGTGCGGCCAAATTCTGCCTCGATTGTTTATCCACTTGAAGGGTATGAATGGAATGATCATTCATGGCTTCGAAAAAGAGAAAAGAAACAAACATTATCACGACCAACCTCAATTTATGAAATCCATCTTGGATCATGGAAACTAGCTCCAGATGGATCATTGCTTACCTACAGGCAATTGGCAAAGGAACTAATTCCTTATATTCTTTCACATGGTTATACTCATATTGAAATTTTGCCTTTGACAGAGCATCCACTTGATATTTCCTGGGGTTACCAAGGGACTGGATATTTTTCGGCAACAAGCCGTTATGGTGAACCACATGACCTTATGTATTTAGTTGATCAATGCCATCAGAACGGAATTGCTGTCATTCTTGATTGGGTTCCAGGGCATTTTTGCAAAGACTCGTTTGGTTTATATTGTTTTGATGGAAGTCATGTTTTTGAATATCAAAATACAAAAGATCGAGAAAATATTGTCTGGGGCACGGCAAACTTTGATTTAGGAAAAACGGAAGTTCAAAGCTTTCTTATTTCTAACGCACTGTTTTGGCTTGATAAGTACCATATTGATGGATTTAGGGTAGATGCTGTCTCCAATATTATTTATTGGCCAAATTCAAATCAAGAGGTAAATCCTTATGGTGTAGATTTTTTAAAGAAATTGAATACAGCAGTTGATGCCAATTATCCTGATGTATTAATGATTGCTGAGGATTCTACCGA
>CAURFY010000043.1:0-11649 GCA_963524115.1 uncultured Bacillus sp. | reverse complement strand
CACAACAAATTGACCTTTTTCAATTTGGAGGGACAGATTTTTTAGTGCAGGAGTAACAGCCTCAGGATAGCGGAACGTAACATCACTTAATTCAATTTGCGCCATCGAATGATCCCTCCAATATCAACAAAAAGTGGAAATCCCAAAAATAATAGAAACTCCCCTGTCGTTACCATGTCCATTATTGATAGGTGAACTGGCTCCATCATGGGGTAGATTGTCAAAAACCCGTATCCAGAAAAACGCGCATATAATGTAACGATAAACACTGCCATTAAATACATCATAGCAATCATATCTGACTTTTTAAATTTGAAATATTCATAACTTGTGCGTCTTCCCTGCCCGTACCCTCTTGCATTCATTGAATCGGCTGTTTGAATGGCTTCTTCAAGTGAATAGGTCAGTAACACTTGAACATATAATAACCCAGATTTTGTTCTATTTTTCCATGATCCGTACACAACGGAAATTCCTTTACTAGCTTGAATTGCCCCTATTTCCGCAAGCCTTCTTCTCATTAGCGGAATAAATCTAAGTGTTAACATAAGTAAAACCGCAAACTGCGGCAGAAACTTCGAAAATAAGTAGAAGAGTTTATTTGGAGTCATGATTTCGTTGTAGGATACAAATAGAGCCAGTACTCCGACTATCGACAAGGCTGTTGTAGCCCCATACATCACCGCCTCCAGTGTAAACCGATGTTGGAAAATCTCGAACAATATATGACGTCCTCTTTCATTAAATAAAGGATTAAAGATTGTTATTATCAGACCACTTACTATCATAAAAAAAAACCATCGCTGCAAGCTTTTGCAGCGATCTTGAATAAAATGGACAGCAACAATCATTCCTAATCCAGTCAGCAAAATAATTGGATGGAATAGTAGCATAATTAGAGCCATGGCACCCACATAATAACTAAATGAGACCAACGGATGAGATTGTGTAAAACTCTTAGTTAGATTATTTTTCTGATTAACCTTCCTTGTATGTCCAGACAATTTGGTCACCGTCTTTCACTTTTACCGCTCCAGCACTCTGTTGAATCATGGCTCCATTGAGTTTGTAGGTCCAACCGCTTTGTGGACCGTAATCAAGCTCATATACATTATCAATCCCTTCGACGTATGCAGTTGCACCACTGCCACTTGATGCGACTTTATTATTTCCAACTGCCTTTATAAGAACGTCCATGACAGTGTCGCCTTCTTTGATATCAACTTTGGTTGCACCTAGGATGGAACTATGGTCTTTTGGTCCGATAATCGAGATGGTTACTTTTGGTGAGGGCGCTGGGGTGGTCACTGCTGGTGCCGTTGTATTAGCAGCAGGAGTTGTGGTCTTCGGTTGTGTAGGTTGCCCTTGAGTATTATTTGTTGCTGGTTGACTACTAACCACCTTATTTGTCGTTTGATTATTTGCTGGACTTGAAGCCTTATCGCTCGAAGCGGCAAGTTGCTGATTAGTCGTATCTGTTCCCGCTGAAGCTGATCCTGTCTGATCAGCTTCTTTCTTTGATTTATCTTTCTTCTCTTGCTTTGCTTTTTTTTCGGTTTTTTCTATCTTCTTTTCTGAACTATTTTGAGCAGAATTAGATGCTGTCCCACAACCCACTAAACTGAAGGCGAGAACAAGTGCTAGCAAAAGCAAAGTGAGTCTATGATACTTATGCATAGTTGTTTGCCCCCTTTATGTTAAGCTTTTTTTCTTTTCCCCATTACAAAAGCTGCCATACCCATCATGATGATGATGACTCCCATTGCCAGCATATTGTAAATATTAGACGCAGTATTTGGTAAAAGCTGTCCCTTTTTTGTTTCTGTTGAAGCTGCTGTAGTAGATGATGCTACTGTGTTTGGTTGGTCGGTTAACGAGCTTGTCGGAGCTAAAGGTAGACTAAATAATGAACCTTTTCCATTTACAAACAGCTGATAAGCAACTGACGCCTGAACCGCCTGACTTGTAGCTGCAAGTTCACTTGGATCTCCCTTTTTCCAACCGAATCCAAGATCAGAGTTCTGGAATGATAAAAGATAAGAAATAATACTGTTCCCTTCCTTTGTAAATAAAACTCCATTTGCATCAAGTTTTAATGCCGATAAAGCAATAATTACCTGAGCAGCAGCCTGGCTATTATCTATTTTTCCATCTTGGTACTGAGCTGATAAATAACCAACGCCTTTAGTAACTTCTTCACTCACCTTTGCCTGACCCTGATAAGGTGCCAAAGCGGTTAAAACCATAGCGGTTAAATCGATATCACTATTTAAACCAGTCCATCTACCGTCTTCTTGTTGATTTTCTAGCAAATTTTCGACTAACTTCTCTCTCGTCCACTTTGCATTATCAGGAACTTGAAAATTTGCACTGTCTAAAGCAATGAGAGCATAAGCTACTCCGTTCATTCCTTGTTTCGTAACATCGCCATTATATATGGAGGAAATTAGGTTATATCCAGCAACGTTTGTTGGATCACCACCAGCTGCTAAAATACCTAAAGTATATCTTTCATAGTCAGTAATTTTTCTAAATGTACCATTCGCGTCTGTGATAGCCTTGGTTACATTTTTCAAATAATCTGCTGGGATAGTTTTGCCTGCTTGTTTTAAAGCAACAGCTTCCCATTCCCCAACTTGGTCTGCTGGAATTTGGGTGATCGCCGAGTCAATTGCGGTTTGAATTTTTGATTGCGCAATCGGTTCACTCGGAGTGGAATTATCTCCACCTGTTGGAGTATCTCCACCATCAGTTGGTGAGTCAAAGGTTTCGTATTTGAAAGTGATTTTATCTCCTGGCTGCAAAACATAACTACCTGCACCAACAGGAGCCCATCCACCATTTACTAAAAATGACCAATAACTATTGCTTTCTGCGTTCAAGCCATTAATTGAATCAATCATTTTGCCAAAAGTAGCATCTTCATGATAAACAACTTTATCGGGACCTACAAAAACTTGTAGTAAATCCATAGCTGTGGGTTGTCCAAAAATGCCAACCGGGTATGATGATTCACTGAGGACAACATTATCCTTGCCGATTACTTTAATTGACGCAGCGTCAGACGGTTTCGTCCAATCCTCGTAACGAAAAGTTAATTTATCACTTGGATGAACCTTGTAAGTATCATAATTCACCTGTGAAAATATACCATTAACATAAAAAGCCCAATAGAAGTTATCTTTTACAGCTAAATCTTTGATTCTATTGATGGATTTACCACCCCATTGTGAATCAGGTGCATCTATGTTGCCACCAACTGCATCAGTTAAGACATCCAACGCATTTGCATTTTCCCCATACGTTACTTCTTCCCCCGAAAGCAGTGGGATATTATTTTCCCCAATTACAGTAACTGTTGCTGTTCCCCCTGCAGCTGCAACTGGTTCCTGAAATCCGCTAGCTAATAACGAAAATAAAATTACGAAGACTAGAAAAAATTTCATCTTTTTACTGACCATCATTCTTGCTTCTCCCCATTCTCTTTAATATCAAAAATTCCCATAAAAAAATCCTCCCTTTATTAAGGAGGAGGTTTGTCGTTAGTTAAGCAGCAAACTAAAAAATCGGTTTCTGTCTTAACACCCTCCTATCCACGTAGGCCGTTGGTGTAAAAAACAGGCAGGTTTCCTGGCTCATGATCATCGCTCCCTATGTCTTCCCATCCTAAAACGACAGTGACATTTTATAGGTTGCTCCCATTTACAGTGGCGGGACCGCGTTGGCTTTCACCAAACTTCCCTTTTAAGCACAAAATCTATTATTTTATAGACTATTGCACCTGTTTATACCAATATTTATTTATGTCACTCATCATTATACAAATTGTCGAATCGTTTGTATACGAATTTGGTCTATCTTTGATAAATTTTCTGATTTTTATGAAAAATTGGTCGAATTTCTGTAAATTATTTGATTTTTTTTATACTCAATACGCAAGTGTTCTACCGTAGCTCTTCTTTACTGAAATTCTATTAGAACCAACTTTATATGTAAACCTAAATTTATTTTCAGTTGACAAGAAAGGAACTTTCCGATTATTCTTTAATTATAAAGATTTTGGGGGAAGAGAAATGAATAAAAAACTTAGAGCACTAGATTTAACTATGGTGGGAATGTTCGTGGCCTTAATGGCAATCGGCGCAAACATTACATCGTTTGTTCCGTTCATGGTAGTAGGTGGGGTCCCGATAACCTTGCAAACGTTTTTTGCGATCTTAGCTGGAGTTATCCTTGGGAGTAGGCTTGGAGCAATCTCCATGACTGTTTATACTCTTGTCGGTCTTGTTGGTGTACCAGTTTTCGCTCAATTCGGGGCAGGTTTTTCTATGATTATTAAACCAACTTTCGGTTTTATTGTTTCATATATTTTAGTCGCATATGTTTGTGGTAAAATTGTTGAAAAGAAACAAAACCTCGCTGCATTTATTACGGCTGCTTTAGTTGGGATGATTATTAACTACATTCTTGGAACTAACTTAATGTATTATGCATACATACTTTGGGCTGCTGCACCTCCAGGATTCACCTATAAAATGGCTTGGATGTGGATGGTCGTTCCATTGCCTAAAGATATTATCTTAGCAGTTCTTGCCGGTGTACTAGCTCATCGTCTTGAGAAAACCGTTCTTTCAAAAGGACAATTTAAACATATGAAACGGGTTTCCTAAGTCATTTTAGTATTCGAAACCTTTCATCATACCAAAACCGCATCCACTACCCGATGCGGTTTTTTTATTCAAACTTTTAGCTACAATACTCAAACATCAATAATGAAATTTTTATTTGTACAAAATATCATCCTTTAGGCTCGCCACTTTGCTTAATGCTTGATCAATGTCGGCTTCATTTACCCCAAAATGTGCTAGAGCATCGTGAAGGTGGTTAGCGATGGCTTGGAAATGGTTTGGTTGTAGATTCATGCCCCCATGGGCTTTTGCCATCGACTGACCAGAGTATTCGTCTGGACCACCTAAGGCAAAGCTAATAAACTTGGATTGGTGGGAAATTTGTCTTTCCATATCGGTATGCTCAAAAAAATGATTTACTGAATCATCTTTTAAAACAAGGTCGTTATAAAAATAATCTACCACTTTGTTAATTGCTTCTTCTCCGCCAACTTTTTCGTAAAGATTTTGTTCCATTTTTTAGTCTCCCTTCAAAATGCTTACAAATTAAATCGTTCCACCTGATGTTGTTTTATATTCACCATTATCCATTACATTTTTATTCTCATGGGGAATAATCCCTTTTTTTAAGAAATGTTTATAGGATAACACCAAAAAACCTCCAATTAGGAGGTTTTAGATACACCCATTCATTAGCGGGTAAAAGCTTGAGTGTCATCCTATATTTTTTTCATATTCCAAACCTATTTCCTTCAGTCTTTTTTTGTCGATTTTCCCAACTGGAGTTTTCGGCAAATCTTCCACAAAAATGAACTTCCGCGGAATTTTATATTTGCCCAACTTGAATTCACAGTAATTGATCAATTCCCTAGTTTGAATTGGCTTAGACTTCATTACAACAAAAGCAGTAACGATCTCTCCCCACTTTACATCAGGTAGACCAATAACAGCGACATCTTCAATATCAGGATGCGAAACCAACCAGTGCTCCACCTCTTGCGGGTAGACATTTTCACCTCCAGTAATGATCATATCTTTTTTTCGCCCAACGATATAAAAGTAACCTTGCTCGTCTCTTTTGGCCAAGTCACCTGTATGAAGCCAACCTGCTTGAATTGCTTCTTTGGTCGCGTTCTCATTTTTCCAATACTCAACAAAAACATGCTTCCCATTTATCAATAATTCACCAACTTCATTCACTACTGTTTCACAACCATCTTCGTTTATAAGCTTAATTGAGTTAAATAACATCGGTTTTCCAACAGAACCCCTTTTTTCATCAGCAATCACTGGATCAATAAAAAAGTTGTTTGGACCGGCCTCGGTTAAACCATAACCTTCTCTAAAGGCAATCCCTTTCCTTTTAAAAACTTCGTAAATATCGAGTGGACAAGGAGCACCCCCAGAAAGAAATGATTTAATGGAAGGAAACGTACTTTCTGCAAATTCTTCTGTTTGAAAAAGCATGTGATACATTGTTGGTACAAAAATCACGATGCTACAATGATATCGGTTGATATAATGAATTGACTGAACGGGGTCAAATCCATCGGTGATGACCACTTTTCCTCCTATTAATAAAAGCGGAATTGATAGTACATTTAAACCCCCTGTGTGAAACATCGGCATACTGGTTAATGTGACATCTTCCTTTGTTAGGTTCCAGCTTAATATGGTATTGATCCCATTCCAAAAAATATTTAGATGTGACAGGACCACACCTTTCGGTCTACCTGTCGTTCCTCCTGTATAGATCATCGTAAGAGCATCTTCCTCTGATATTTCTATCGATCCACCTAATAACGACTGCTGCATGAGGATATCATCAAATTCGCTATCGTTAATACAAAAGGACAATTCTATATTGGTAGCCAACTCTTCGATTTTATCTTTATATTGCGTGTGGTATCCAATCAGAACGGGCGAACTATCCTTCAAAATATACTTCAGCTCTTCATTTGATAATCTCCAATTCAACGGAACAAAAATGGCCCCTATTTTGGCACAAGCAAACAGGAGATCAAAGTAGGCAATGTGATTTGGGGACAAGATGGCAATCCGATCGCCTTTTTTGACTCCGTTTTTTAAAAACCAAGATGCAGTCGCAATTGCCCGAAGATTTATGTCCTGATAAGTCCAAGATCTATTTTGTTTAGCATCGATTATCGCATCCGTATTTGGCATTAACCTAGCTCTGCTGTCAATCCAATCAATCTCCCACCTCACTGTGATCTCCCCTTCACACTTAATACTTTTATCTTAAAAAAGAGAAGTTACAAGTGAGTTACACAACACATTACTTTCAGACTTAACGTAAACGCGCGGGACCCGTTTGCCAATTAAACACACAACCTCATAATTAATCGTCCCCATCAAATTAGCGATTTCATCTACCGATTGAAAAGAATCACCCTCTCCTCCAAAAATAGTAACCACATCCCCTTGGGTGCAACCAACTATGTCAGATACCTCTATCATCGTCTGGTCCATGCAAACGCGTCCGGTAACAAAGACTTTTTGATTGTGTAGAAGAAATTCGCCTCGGTTAGAAAGAAGCCTGGAAAGCCCGTCCGCGTATCCAATTGGCAGCGTAGCAATCATACTGTCATGTGTTGGGATACTTGTACACCCATAACTGATTGGCTGAGACATTGGCACCGTTTTCAGAGAGGCTATTTTCGTTTTTAATGACATAGCCTGCTTGAGATTAATACGATGATCTGTCAATGATTGATCCGGATATAAACCATAAATACCTATTCCCACTCGGATCATATCTAAATGTTTATCGGGAAATCTCATCGTCGCAGCTGTATTACAGCAATGTTTCAACGGAATATGAATATGATGTTGATCTAAATAGGCGATGACGGACATAAACAACTCATATTGTTTATTTGTATAGGACGAATCCACGTTATCAGCATTGGCAAAGTGGGTAAAAATTCCTTTAAGAAAGACAAAAGAAGAAGAAACGGCCTTTTCAGCCAACTTCAATGCTTCTTCAGCTGATTGAACACCAATTCTTGACATACCGGTATCCACTTTTAAATGAATCGAAACAGGCTTTTGTAGTTGCTCAGCTTGGAAAATGATCTCATCAAGTACATCGAGAGTAAAAACGGTTAACTCGACGTCGAACAAGATTGCCTCCTTTATCGAACGAATTGGTGTATATCCTAACACAAGAATCGGAGCTGAAATTCCCGCTCCACGTAATTGTAGCGCTTCGTCCAATAACGCAACTGCTAAGTAGTCAGCACCTGCTTGCAGGACTGCTTCAGCTACCTGTACAGCACCATGTCCGTATCCATCCGCCTTGACCACAGCCATTAAATTTACTGACTTTCCTATGAGGTTTTTATATTGTCCAACATTGTGTTTGATTGCATCTAATGAAACTTCCACCCATGTATCTCGGTAACTCACTTGATCACTCACCAGACATTCCTCCCCAGGATTCATCGATTTTTATGTATGAAAAATCCCCCAAGAGAATTCTTGAGGGAAGGTATTAGGTTAGTTAGTTACTAGTTCTTTTTCAAAAACTTTCTCAACCGTTACATAATCATAGCAAAGGTCCTTTGCCACCGCTTCATAGGTAATTTCACCAAATGCTACATTGACACCTAGCTTTAAGGCAGGATTGTCTGTAATGGCTTTGAGCACACCCTTATTGGCAATTTGTAATGCAAATGGAACCGTTGCATTTGTAAGGGCCATTGTAGATGTTCTAGGAACAGCACCAGGCATGTTAGCAACAGAATAATGAACCACACCATATTTTTCAAAAGTAGGATTGTCATGTGTTGTCACATGATCACTTGTTTCCACGATCCCGCCTTGGTCAATAGCCACGTCGACAATCACAGATCCCGGCTTCATTGCCTTTACCATTTCTTCTTTTACAAGTTTAGGAGCTTTAGCACCCGGAATTAACACTGCACCAATTACTAGGTCAGCTTCAGCAACTGCTTCAGCAATATTAAATGGATTAGACATTAAGGTTTTTATTTGATTTCCAAAAATATCATCTATTTGACGCAAACGGTCAGCACTTAAATCAATGATGGTTACATCTGCACCAAGACCTATTGCCATTTTTGCTGCATTAGTTCCTACAATACCTCCGCCGATAATCGTTACTTTCCCGCGACTTACCCCAGGAACACCTGCAAGAAGGATCCCTTTCCCGCCATTAGTTTTTTGTAGGAATTGAGCCCCAATTTGGGCTGCCATTCGACCTGCTACTTCACTCATTGGTGTAAGTAGTGGTAGGGTTCGGTTTACAGAAACTGTTTCGTAGGCAATGGCAATTACGCCACTTTCTTTAAGTGCTTTTGCCAAAAATGGCTCAGCAGCTAAGTGAAGATAAGTAAATAATATTAAACCAGGACGGAAGTATATATATTCGCTTTCGAGAGGCTCCTTCACCTTCATCACCATTTCAGAGTTTGCCCATACATCCGACGCAAGCTCAACTATTTCTGCACCTGCAGTTACATAATCTTCATTGGTGAAACCGCTTCCAATTCCAGCGTCTTTTTCAACCAACACCCTATGTCCGACATTAACAAATGAGACAACTCCTGCTGGAGTGATAGCCACTCGATTTTCATTGTTTTTAATTTCCTTAGGTACCCCGATAATCATATTAATACTTCCCCCTTTGATTACTTGATGTGTGTTTCTCTGTGATTTAAGAATAAAAGATATGAAACACTTTTACATTGTTGAGAATGGAGAAAGAAAATATCGATTTTTGTGATTTTACACAAATGATTATTCCCCTTCTTATTAAAGGGTTGCAGTGACAATTTCCGCTCATAAAAATTTTTCAAGCTTAAGATCTAGGAATAAAGTAAACTTCTGATTAGCGTCTTTAAGATTAATCTCCCCAATTTCGGCTATCCTTTTTAAACGGTAATTTAAAGTGTTGATGTGAACATTTAATGATTTTGACGCTTCATTTACATTGTTATCTTTGTTTAAATACACTTCGAGTGTCTCGACAAGATTACAATGATATTTTTCATCATAATCATGAAGCCTTTTCAAAGAATAGTTTACATATTGGTCTTTCTTTATTTTTTCTAACAAAACATCTATATATTGGTAAATCCCCAAATTTTGATAACTATGGATTTTACTAGTTTGATTCGGAAACTTTCCCTTTACCGATAAGACAGTTAATGCTTCACGATACGATTTCTCGATTTTTAGATAATCGCTAAATACTCCACTAAAACCTTGAACAATTGAGTCTACCCCAAAACGCTCATTCATTTTATGAACAAACCATTCGCAGAATTGATTCATCATTTGCAACGGTTGCTCAATTTGCTGTAAAGAAACCAGCAACACCAGCTGCTGATGATCTATTGTATGCAACAAAATTTTGGGTTCTTGATTTGTTTTTAATAGATAGGCAATTTGTTTCTCTTCTTCTCTGGCTATCTCTTGTGAAAATTGTAATGCCACTACTACAAATTGAGATGGTGGGACAATTTGTAATGAATGAAACTGGTCAATGATTTCCTCGTGTGAAAGGAAATGGCTCGTAAGTAATTGCCAAAAGAATTCTTGAAACCGCTCTTCTTTTTTATTTTTTCTAGTCTGTACTTGTAATAATTTATTTTTCGTTGCTTCTGCTGCCCGCTTTAATAAAGCTAGGTGGTCATCATCTAAACCTTTATCGACCTCCAATGCCCAAATGAAACCAAGTACTTCTTGGTTTTTCCAAATCGAAACAGCCACTCTATCTTTTAATCCGATATCATCCATTGTTTTAACTCGGATAGGCTCACGACTTTTTAATAGGGACGGAATAATTCCTTCCTTCCATAAATTATTAATGACCTTTTCAGGCACACGGCGTCCAATAATGGTTGAAATTCTAGCTAAATCTGTTCGCTCATCATGTGTACTATACGCCAGTAAACGATGGTTAGCATCTTCAATTGTAATCGGGCATTGCAACGCCTCACTAACGACATCAGCAAATTCCTCTAAACTATCAAAGCTGGCACGAAAAGGATCATTTATCATATTCACGTATCAAACCTTTCTCATACTTAAAGTAAATGGAAACATTCTCTTAAAAAATAATGATTGTGAATTACTTAACCTAGTTGTAAAACTTAACAAAAATATATTATGATATTTTTGTTATTTCACAAAAGCATTTGTTCACTAATATGTTAAATTTATATCACAAAGTTGTAAATACTTTGTAACCAAAAAAATAAAACGTAAATTTGAAAGCGTTACCAAATAATAAGAAAGGGGATTCTTTCAAAACTTAGTTAGGATTTCATTTTTTTAGAATAATAGTTTATACTTTTTATTTTATCTTTATATCGACACAAAGAGAATAGTATTTTCTTTACATCAAAGATAGCTAGTCCAAACAACCGAAAATTTTCAGCTGGAAGTGACCATTGGAAAAGACTGTTTTGAAAAAGTGGGGGTAAAATAAATGAAAAATAATCATCAGTCAACTAAAAATCAACTACACAGAGGATTGGAACAACGACATATTACCCTTATGTCTTTAGGAGCTGCGATCGGGGTTGGTCTGTTTTTAGGATCGGCAACCGCAATTAAGATGGCAGGTCCCGGAATTATCCTCGGCTATGCATTTGCTGGAATGATCATGTTCTTCATTATGAGAGCACTTGGAGAAATGGCTATTCAGAAACCTGTTGCAGGCTCTTTTAGTCAATATGCACGAGATTATTTAGGCAATTTGGCAGGATACATAACAGGCTGGAATTATTGGTTCTTATGGGTTGTGACCTGTATGGCAGAGATTACAGCAGTAGGGATATACATGGAATTTTGGTTTCCAGATATTCCTCGTTGGATTTGGGCGCTTTCTGCGTTGATCATTATGGCGTCAGTTAATTTCTTAGCAGTTAAAGCATACGGAGAGCTGGAATTTTGGTTTGCTTTAATCAAAATCGTTACAATCGTATTTATGATTATTGTTGGACTTGCTATGATAACATTTGGTATAGGT
>CAURFY010000042.1:0-11666 GCA_963524115.1 uncultured Bacillus sp. | reverse complement strand
CAAAGTAGAAATAAGGCGAATATATCAAAAATAAGGTATCTCCTGTCCGCTAAATATACTAACGGGATTTGGGGAACCTCAAACGAAGTTCTTTATTTTCTTGCCCCGCGGAAAACAAGCGCACTGGAACAGAAATCAACCACCAAGTTTAACAGAGCCTATATTTTGAAAAAGTAATCTTCATTATAAAGTCCAAAAAAAATTGTGGTTTCTTGTCGAAATTTAGTATATATTGAATCTTTAGACCTATTTTTTAATATAAAGTGAGGGCAAAAAATGCAAATTCCAATTACAGTCATTGTCCTTAGTGGAATTCTTTTGGCAATATTATTATTTGTGAATCTACAATATAAACGGAATAACAAAAAAATAAATATAGAACTACAAAAATCCCGGGAACAGTTTCGTTCCGTTATTGGTTCTGCAAAAGACGCTATTATTCTGAGCGATTCTAAATCAAAAATAATATCATGGAACAAAGGTGCAGAACTGATTTTTGGATATAGTGAAGAGGAAGTGATAGCCAAGAACCTCCAAATCATCTTACCTGAACAATATCGGGAACCACACCACGAAGGTATGAAGCGATTTTTATCAACCAATATTCCCAAGTTCATTGGCCATACAGTTGAATTAGCAGGTCTAAACAAAGATGGGAAAGAGATACCAATAGAATTATCCCTATCGTCCTGGGAAATAGACAATGAAACATTTTTTAGTGGTATTATTCGCGATATAACTGAAAGAAAAAAAGCAGAAGAAAGAATTAAATTCATGGCATTTCATGATGATTTAACGAAGTTACCCAACCGAAGATTTTTTAATCGTGTTTTCGAACAGGAACTCACACAAGCAAAACTTACAGTCGAATCTGTCATTGTTATGATTCTTGATTTGGATGGATTTAAAATAGTAAATGATACGTTTGGGCACGCAGTCGGTGATTTATTATTAAGAGAAATTGCACTTCGGTTAAATCAAGCTATTGAAAAAAGTGGTTTCGTAGCAAGAATGGGTGGAGATGAGTTTACCCTCCTGTTGTCTGAAGTTAAACATATTAGCGAAGCTTCAGACAAGGCTAACTGGATCATTGATTTATTAGATCAACCTGTGATAATTAACCAACAAGAAATATTTGTATCAGTAAGCATCGGAATTGCTCAGTATCCAGACAATGGACATGATGTTGAAACGCTAATGAGAAGGGCAGATAAAGCTATGTATATGGCTAAGTCTGAGCATAAATCCAATTTCAAAATTTATAACTCTTCATATGAGGACTAAAAAGATCTATAATGGATATTTTGACTTTTTACCAAATATTGTGAAAATTGTTGACAGATTTGGAACTACATGGTAAATTTTAAAACATATAAAACAAATCGGAATAATAAAGGTTCGATCAGACCACTGAAGACCCTGAAACGTTTGAAATGATATCATTTCTACGTTCATGGTCTTTTTTGTTTTTACATAAATGTAAAACGCCTATGAAAAGTAGAATCTAATCCCAATTTCATAGAAAGGATGAGGAGTATGCAACTAGCTAAGGATTATTATAGTTTGGAAGAAACAGTATTAATTTCTGGAGAAGTAATTCATGGTCGGAAAAAAGGCAGAGAGATTGATTTTCCAACTGCAAATATAGAAGCAGCTACAGAAAACTTTGAAAACGGGGTATATGGAGTATATGTTTCTTTAAACGACGAACATTATCGTGGTCTTATGAATATTGGTGTTAAACCTTCATTTGGTTTGAAATTGGAGAAAACAATTGAAGTTCATATTTTAGATTTCCATGAGGACATTTATGGGGAATTTATTACTTGTCAGCTTATTTTCAAAGTTAGAGACGAGCGGAAATTCCCATCAATTGAGTTATTAAAACAGCAGATTTCTCAGGACATCCTGGAAGCAACTCAAAAGTTCAACCTGATCGGGTTGGCCAACAAAATCCAAAATGATTATCAAATCAAAAGGTCCACCTCCTGAATTGAGTACAAAGATCAGAACTATATTTTTTAAAAATAGAAAGGAAGTATAAAAATGGAAGTATTTTGGTTTATTCCTACGCATGGTGATGGTCATTATTTAGGAACTAGTGAGGGAGCACGAGCTGTAAGTTACAATTATTGCAAACAAATTGCGCAGGCTGTTGATGAATTGGGATACACCGGTGTTCTAATCCCGACTGGAAAATCTTGTGAAGATCCTTGGATTGTGGCATCAACATTAGCCCCAGTTACGGAAAGATTAAAATTCCTAGTTGCGGTGAGACCAGGGCTGACATCCCCTACTCTTTCAGCTAGAATGACGGCAACTCTTGACCGCTTTACAAAAGGTAGGTTGTTAATTAATGTCGTGGCAGGAGGAGATCCGGTAGAATTAGCGGGGGATGGAATCTTCCTTGACCATGATGCTCGATATGAGGAAACGGATGAGTTTTTAACGATATGGAAACAACTTTTACAACAACAAGAGGTTGATTTTCAAGGTGAGCATTTGAGGGTGGAAGGGGGATCGGTCTTATATCCTACAATTCAGAAACCATATCCACCGCTTTATTTCGGTGGTTCCTCACCGACGGCTTTGGATGTTGCAGTGGAACATGTTGATGTCTATCTTACCTGGGGAGAGCCACCTGCACAGGTTGAAAAGAAAATAAACCATATGCGTAAGCTGGCTGAGGCGAAGGGAAGAAAGCTTAAATTTGGTATTCGGATGCATGTGATTGTTAGAAACACTGAGGAAGAAGCATGGAAGGCGGCCGATGAGCTGATTCAATACGTTGACGATGAGTCAATTGCTTCTGCCCAAGAGGTATTCTCAAGGATGGATTCTGAAGGACAAAGATTAATGAGTGAGCTCAACAATGGAGACCGATCCAAATTAGAGATTAGCCCGAATTTATGGGCCGGAGTCGGACTTGTTCGTGGAGGCGCAGGAACTGCTTTAGTTGGCGATCCTGACACAGTCGCCGCCCGCATGAAGGAATATGCTGATTTAGGGGTAGAAACGTTTGTCCTCTCTGGCTATCCGCATTTAGAAGAAGCATACCGGACAGCGGAGTTGCTGTTTCCAAGACTTCCATTAAAAAATAATAAAGATCAAAATGATCCAAATTTTATTAGCCCATTCGGTGAAATAATCGCCAATCAAAAGATTCCTAAAAAGAAAGAAACAGCTGATTTGGTGAAATAATAGAAAAGGAAAGTGAGTATAGAAATTTCATCAGAAAAATAGGGACATTTTGGTAACCTATCAGGATCAACAGGGGAACAGCAGAAAAAATTTTTTGCTGTTCCCCTTAACAAGGTACTTCCGCTTTTCTTATAAGTGATAGTAATTTCTAACCTTTGGAAACTGAATAATGATTTTTGTGAAAACCCCTTCTTCTGACTCAATCAAAATCCCATGACCTAATTTGGTCGACAATTGTTTGGCAAGATAAAGTCCCATTCCGGTAGATTTGGCATGGCTCCTGCCTATCGAACCGGTAAACCCCTTTTCAAAGACCCGATTGATATCCTCAAGTTTGATCCCGATTCCATTATCTTGAATGAGCAGCCTTTTTTCTTTGCTATCTTCCTCGAAATGAATGGAAATTTTGCCACCTTCATTCGTGTATTTTAATGAATTAGCCATAATCTGGTCAATCACAAATCCAAGCCACTTACTGTCACTTTGGACAAACTGCTCGTCATCTTCCATAATAAATTGAATTCCTTTATTAATAAAAATTTTGGCATATTTTTTGACACTGTTTTTGATAATTTGATTTACATTTACTTCTGTTATGAAGTAGTCTTTAGCAAACGAATCGATGCGTGAATAGTACAGTGCCTGTTCAACATAGTCATCAATCTTGCCCAGCTCATCCTCGAATTTATCAACAAGTAGGTCAACAGATTTACCCTCACTATTTTCCATAAGCAGACGACTTGCAGCAATTGGGAGCTTAACTTCATGGATCCATGACATGATAAAATCTTGCTGATCACGTTTTTCATCATTTAATGTTTGTAATTGAGTAGCGTAGTCTTTATTTATTTTTTTGAAAAGATTAAGAAATAGCCTTTGTTGATAAGTTTGTGCTTCCGGCATCAAAGGCGTAATTTCTTCCTGACCACTTTCGATTAGTGCGATTAACTCCAGGTAAAATTTCCTTCGATAGTAATAGCCAATCATAATATAAAGAATTGTAAATAAAAAACAAGTAATATTGATATACAAAATATTCCCTGGATGATTATCACTAACAAACATGATCAGAGATATAAGGGACATGATGATTAAATAAAAGGTGATGAAATATCGTTTATCTTTTATGTATTCAAAAATACTCATTGGATCATGTAGCCTTCCCCTTTTTTTGTTGTGATAAAGTTTTCTTTGCCAAGTTCAGCTAGTTTTTTTCGGAGTCGATTGATATTAACCGTTAAAGTATTATCGTCGACAAAGCTTTCATCCTTCCAAAGACTTCGCATGATTTTATTTCGAGTAACAATCGTTCCCTTATGTTGCATAAGGAGGCTCAAAATAATAAATTCTGTTTTTGTCAGATCGGCTTTCTCTTCCCCAAAAAGTAATTCCCAGTCCTTAAGGTTTAATACTACACCATCATGCTCCAAAACGTTTTGCTGAGTTTCAATATAAGAGTAGGATCTCCGCAATAGAGCATTAATTTTTGCCATGAGTACGTTCGTATCAAACGGTTTTTGGATAAAATCATCCCCGCCCATATTCATAGACATGATCATGTCCATAGGTGTATTTCGGGAAGAAATGAATATGATCGGTACTTTTGAGACTTCTCTCATTTTATTACACCAGTAAAACCCGTCAAATGCCGGTAAATTAATATCCAGCAACACAAGTTGAGGATTTTCATTAATAAATAATTGAAGGACTTCGTCAAACTCATCTACCTTAACAATTTCAAATCCCCATTTTTCAAGGGTTTCTCCCAGCATTTCCTTTATAGTCGGATCGTCTTCAACCAACATAATTTTCATCAATCAAGCCCCCAAACGTATATCATAGCTTGTTACATCAATAATAGATTCTCTTGTAACTAATACTATCGAAAAAAAACACTAATGCAATCGTGGTGACAAAATTGTAAGTTTACAACTCAAACTGTAAGTTTGCATTATAGTTGGGTACGATAAAATGAAATCAACAGAGAAAATAACCTTCATACAAAGAGGTTAAATAGATGATCATGCTCGGAGGTGGTATATATGACGCTTTTTGGATTAGCAAGGAAAAATATGAAAGGAAATTTTAATAATTATTTGGTCTATTTTGTATCATTGGTATTTAGTATAGTCATTTACTATACCTTTGTTTCGTTGCAATACAGTGAAAAAATTCAAGAAAACATCTTATTGTCGGACACGATGAGCTTTATGTTTATGGCATCCTCTATGATCCTAATTTTATTCGTTGGCGTTTTTATTTTATACTCGAACTCTTTTTTTACCCGAAAAAGAAAGAAAGAAGTCGGGCTGTACTCGATGTTGGGTTTACGTAAGAAAACGATCGGAAAAATGTTGTTCTATGAGAACTTAATGATGGGAATGGTTGCGTTAGTCATTGGGATTCTGCTTGGAACCTTACTTTCAAAATTGTTTTCAATGATTTTGATCAAGTTAATGGGTTCGACAGCTGATGTGAGCTTCGGTATATCTTTTCAAGCGATTATTCAAACGGTCATTGTATTTATGGTGATTATCTTATTTACATCGTTTCAAGGGTATCGGTTGATTTATCGTTTTAAATTAATCGAATTATTCCAAGCTGAGAAAAAAGGAGAACAAGCTCCAAAGGCTTCACTTGTTTTAACTATAATTGGAATTATTTTTCTTACAGTTAGTTATTGGCTTATATTGAGGCCATTTCCCGAGGAAGTGACCAACGAGTATATTTATATAAATTATGGAACTGCTCTAGTTATGCTAGTAATTGGAACGCATTTATTTTTTAGTTTTGTAACCGTTAATTTATTAAAATTGTCGCAAAAAAATAAATCTCGTTATTACAGTGGGACGAATTTAATCGGAACTTCACAGTTACTGTATCACATTAAAGGAAACTCTCGGACATTTACGATGATTGCTTTAATGAGTGCAGCCACCATCAGTTTTTTCGGCGCAACATACAGTGGTTACTATGGAAATGAACAGAACTCGAAAGAAATGGTTCCGTTTAGCTATACCCATTTGTCAAAAGGGAAAGATTTTGATAGGCAAGTAGGGAATCTGATTAAGGCCGATAAAAAACATCCAATCAAAGCACAACTTGATATTCCTATTATTGAGGTAACAGGTGAGCTTTTGTTTCCTTTAGATTATGAAACGGATGAAGGTCCATTTAAATTAATATCACAGAGTACGTTTAATCAAGTAACAAAAGACTTAAACAGAGAAAAAACGGTCACCCTATCAGGAAAACAGGCTGCTGTTATTAGACCAAGACTCACGGAGCTTACTGAGGCGGATTTTAAGGGACAAGAAGTGAAATTAAAAACGTCTAAAGGAAGCCAAAAACTTACCCTTGTCGATATGCTAGAAGGAAGTGTTTTGCCGTTCGATTATCCAGACTTCAATATCATAGTAAGCGATCAAATGTTTAATGAAGTTGCTAAGCAAACCACTTCATTAACCTATAAGGCTTTTGAAGTGAAAGATGAGAAAACGGCAATGACAACTTCTGAAAAGGTAAATAAACTTGTTGGGAAAGATTTTCGAGTGTCCTCTTCTTTTTATACAGAATATAAGGAAGGGAAAGAAGGAAACGCACTGATGTTGTTTATCCTTGGATTCTTGGGACTGGTATTTTTAGCAGCAACGGGTAGTATCATTTATTTCAAACAGCTTACAGAAGCCACTGAATCCAAAGGAAATTATGAAATATTACGGAAGATTGGAGTCAATAAAAAGGGGATCCGTCAATCAATCAACAAGCAGACACTATTTGTGTTTGGATTGCCTTTAACAGTAGGGATATTACATGGAAGCATTATTTTACATTTTACAAGCAATTTCATATCAGACCTCATTGGAGCAAGTATAATTGTTCCTATTCTTACTTCTATGGCTGCCTTTGTTTTCATTTATGCTGGCTATTATGTGTTAACGGTTAGTACGTATAACAACATTGTGAATAAATAACAATAAACAACTTTATTGGGGGTATGTAATAGATGAAAACAATCGTAGAAGCAAAACGAGTTAAAAAAGTTTTTGGCACAAAGGGAAATGTATTTACGGCACTAGATGAAATCGACCTAACTGTTCATGAAGGTGAATTTGTAGGTATTATGGGTCCTTCCGGTTCTGGTAAAACAACATTACTAAACATGTTAGCGACGATTGATCAGCCGACATCTGGTGAGATTGTCATTGATGGTACTAGCATTTTAAAGATGAATGAAGAGCACCTATCAGCCTTTCGTCGTGATAAACTAGGATTTATTTTTCAGGACTATAATTTACTGGATACTTTAACCGTCAAGGAAAATATATTACTACCTCTAGCATTGGCAAAAATGGATCTAAAAGAATTAGAGCGAAGAGTAGCAGAGGTTGCTGATAAGTTCGGGATTGGTTCGATTTTAGAAAAGTTTCCTTATCAAATTTCAGGGGGACAAAAACAACGGACTGCTTCATCAAGGGCGATTGTTTCAAAACCAAGCTTAATCCTGGCGGATGAGCCTACGGGTGCATTAGATTCCAAGTCAGCAACAGACTTGTTGGAAAGTTTAAAGGACTTGAGCGAAAACGACAAAGCGACAATCTTGATGGTCACCCATGATGCATTTGCTGCAAGCTATTGTCAAAGGGTCCTATTTATTAAGGATGGTAAGATTTTCACGGAACTTGTTAAAGGCACTTCATCTCGGAAAGAATTCTTCAAAAAAGTGTTAGATGTGTTATCTGTGCTTGGTGGTGGTGTAAGTGACGTTATTTGAAGTAGCAAAAAAGAACGTAATCGGAAACTTTAAAAACTACCTAATTTATTTCATATCCATTGTCTTTAGCGTGGTTATTTTTTATACATTCGTGTCATTACAGTATAATCCGGCAATTCATGAAAGCATTGAAGAGTGGGCACTCTCTGTGTTTCAACAGGCTTCTATTATGCTTATTCTGTTTGTGGCAGTATTTATTGGGTATTCAAATTCATTTTTCACCAAAAAGAGAAAAAAAGAAGTCGGGCTTTATTCGTTACTAGGAGTACGGAAAAGAACAATCGGAACCATGTTGTTTTACGAAAATTTATTAATGGGGACTGTCGCAGTAATAGTTGGGATTTTACTTGGGGCCTTGTTATCAAAATTGTTTGCAATGATTTTGTTAAAGCTATTGGATTCGGCAATCGATGTGAGTTTTAGTTTTTCTTTAAAGGCAGTTTTAGAAACCGTTGTTATCTTTGGAATTATGATCATTTTTACATCGATTCAAGCCTATCGGCTGATTTATCGCTTTAAGTTAATCGAGCTATTCCAGGCTGAGAAGGAAGGGGAGCAGGCACCTAAAGCTTCTATCTTTGTCGCGGGTATTGCCATTGTTTTAATTGGACTAAGTTATTGGATTTTACATCAGCCGATGAAAACAAATAGTGATAGGTTAATTATACTTGGCCTTTTTTTGACCTGTATTATCATGGGAACATATTTGTTATTCCGGTCTTTAACGGTGTCCTTACTAAAGACCGCACAAAAGAATAGGTCCCACTATTACAAGGGAATGAATTTAGTTGGAACGTCACAATTGCTTTACAGGATAAAAGGGAATGCCCGAACACTTGCCATGATTGCCTTATTAAGTACAGTAACACTTTGTGCGATCAGTGTCGGATATACATCCTATTATAATGTTGATAAGTCTGTGAATGTGTCCTATCCGTTTAGCTTTACATTTATCTCGCAAGGAAAATCGTTTGATAATCAAGTCGAGCAGATCATTAGTTCGGATAAAAATCATCAGGTTACAGCACATTTGGATATCCCTGTTATTCAAGTAAGCGGGGATATTTCCGATATCAATTATGCCCCACCAGGTTACACGACAAAAGCTTTCCCTGTGGAAATACTCTCATTAAACATGTTCAATCAAATTGCAAAGACTTTAAATAGAGAGGCAACTCTTCAATTATCAGGGAATCAGGTAGCTGCGATTCATCCAATGAATACGGCCCTGAATGAATCTGACTTTATTGGGCAAAAAGTAAGCCTTGATTTGCCGCAGGGGAGCCAAAAGGTAACCTTCGTGAAATTTTTCGAGGAGAAGGTGATAAACTCGGGCTTTCCAGACTTCTTTGTTGTTGTCAGTGATACCATATATAATGAAGCAGCAAAGCAAGCAACACCGATGATCTATAAAGCATACAAAGTTAAAGATCAAGGAACAACCAAAGCAACCAGTGAACGGTTAAAACAAATGGATTCTGAAGCAATAAAGATGACTTCCTTCTACCAAAAGCATAAAGAAGGAGTAGAAATTGCAGGTATGGATATCTTTTTGTTGGGGTTTTTGGGGCTAGTTTTTTTGACGGCAACTGGTAGTATTATTTTTTTAAAACAGCTGTCAGAGGCACATGCTGATAAAGAGCTTTATCAAATTCTTCGAAAAATTGGGATTAGTAAAAGGGATGTATTAAGCACAGTATCGAAACAAACCTTATTTGTGTTTATTTTACCTTTTGTTATCGGAGTTTTGCATTGCATCATGATCATACAAGCATTATTTGGTATAAATTTAGCTGAGGGTACATTAATCCCAATCCTTGTTACGATTGCTGCGTACATTTCTATCTATTTTGGATACTACGTGCTGACGGTTAATACTTATAATAAAATTGTGAATAGGTAAACCGGAGACATCTCTCGATCATTCGGGGGATGTTTAACTTTTTAGAAGAATATGCGCAAAAGTGGATTAGGACTCAAATCTTTTTTCTAGTCGATTGATTGCCATTTCTGACTTAGCTTGTTTGTCTGTTAATAAATCGATATCCCATTTGAAGTTTTGCACAAGCTGCTTAGTTGTTTTCACTTCACGTTCAAGATTAACCATTCTTCCTTCAAGATTATCCATTCTACCCTCAAGATTATCCATTTTCCCCTCAAGTTTGTCGATCTTTCCTTCAACGTTGTCCAGTCTCTTATTCGTGTCAACTCTAGATTCTTGTATTTCTGCTAAAATAATTGAAAACATTTCTTTGGTGTCCAAATGACTCACCTCCTGTCATATTAATCATTAGTATACATGGATTATGGAATTTTTAAAAGAAAGAACTGATTGAGATATTTCGGACACAAGCTTATGCTATGATTATAAAATTTATAAATTATTAGGTGTTGATAAATATGGACCAAGCTATAAACATTTTAGTAGTCGAAGATGATAACGATATTAACAAATTACTATGTAATATTATCAAAAAAAGCGGATACCTTCCCCAGTCCGCCTTTTCTGGAACAGAAGCGATGATTTATTTGGAAAAGCAAGAATGGGATATGGTGTTACTAGACTTAATGCTTCCTGGGAAGACTGGGGAGGAAATTCTTGCCGAGCTTAGTGAACGAAGTCCTGAAGTACCTGTAATCATTATTTCAGCAAAATTGGACCAACAAACGAAAATCGATACACTTAGAACAGGTGCAGATGATTATATTACGAAACCTTTCGACATTGAAGAGGTGTCTGCAAGAATTGATTCACATTTAAGAAGAACCCGACGAACAAATGGAGCACCAAAAAGCAAAGAGTTATCCTTCAAAGACATCCATATTGATACTGAAGCCAAGATAGTTTCTGTAGATAAGAGTGAACTGACTTTTACTGCACGTGAATATGCCATTTTAGTGCTACTTTTGTCGTCTCCAAAGAAAGTTTTTACGAAAGCCAATCTGTTTGAAAGTGTGTGGAAAGAAGAGTTTCTTGGTGATGATAATACAATCAATGTTCACATGAGTAATATCAGAAGTAAACTTTCAAAAGCAAACCCAAATGAAGAGTATATCGAAACAATCTGGGGGATAGGCTATCGACTCAAAACTTAAGGTTTTCTTAAGATTCTTCTTAAGCCTTTCTTATGCTTTCATTTATATACTAAAGCTAATGACTAAGGGAGGTTAAGAAGAATGAATGAATATGTTCTAAAAACCCACCATTTATCGAAAAAATACAAAAATCAATTTGCACTAAATAAAGTTAATCTTTCGATAAAAAAAGGTTCGATATATGGCTTTATCGGCCAAAATGGTGCGGGTAAATCAACGTTAATTAAAATTGTGACCGGACTTGCTTTTCCGACTGCAGGCACTGTTGAGTTATTTGGGGAAAGTAATGAACAGGATCTATATCAAGCGAGAAAACGAATCGGAACGATTATTGAAGGACCAGCCTTGTACCCACAAATGACTGCAGCTGAAAATCTGGAGGCCCATCGATTGCTAAAAGGTATTCCGGGTAAAGAATGTATTGAAAAGACGCTAGCGCTGGTAGGTCTACACGAGACGGGGAAAAAAAGGGCTAAAAACTTTTCATTAGGAATGAAACAGCGACTTGGACTTGGAATTGCCTTATTAGGGGATCCTGAATTTTTAATCCTTGATGAGCCTATCAATGGATTGGACCCAATGGGTGTTGTTGAGG
>CAURFY010000041.1:0-11795 GCA_963524115.1 uncultured Bacillus sp. | reverse complement strand
CGCTGCTCCCGCAGGAGTCTACGCGCCTTCCACTCCAATCAACTTTGTGCAAAAAGTCAACATTGAGCTGTAACACAGCCATTATCTTAATAATTGCATATGATTGGACTGATGAAGGACCTTCCTGCTATGCTTAGAATAATTAAATAAGGTAAAATAATAGGTAATGTGGGAAACATATTTTTGAGGTGGGATGAAATGGAAAAATTAGAATCATATGAGCAATTTACCGAAATGCGTGAGAAAGGCAAGCATATTTTTTTATTTTCAGCTGATTGGTGTCCAGATTGCCGCGTAATTGAACCAGTATTACCAGAAATTGAAGCAAAGTTCTCGGACTATACTTTCGTTTATACAGATCGTGACCAGTTTATCGATTTATGTGTGGAACTGGATATTTTCGGAATCCCAAGCTTTATTGCATTTGAAGAGGGGCGCGAGTTAGGGCGTTTTGTCAGTAAGGATCGCAAAACCCAAGAGGAAATTGAAAATTTTATTGCTGGACTAAAATAACTACTTTACTTCTCCCTCCAATCTTTTCAAGTGGAGGGATTTTATTGATTTCTGCGAATATTGAGGGGTTTAATATGGATACGAAAAATATGAAAACAGAATTAGAGAAACGGCTTAAACATCCAAGTCGCAGTTTTATTTTTGACCGAGAAAAGGACCAACTTAGAATCGAAAACATTCGTACAGGGAAAGGGATAACTGTTTCACTTCCAGGTATTATCGCTAAATGGCACGAGCAAAAAGAGCAAGCGATTGATGAGGTCGTATACTTCGTTGAAGAAGGTCTTCAGGCGATGGGAGAAGATCAGGTTCACTTATCTGGGAATGAAAGCAAAATCTATCCTGTTATCCGTTCTACGTCGTTTCCAGCCAAATCTAAGGATAATGTTCAGTTTGTTTTTGATGGGCATACTGCCGAAACCCGAATATACTATGCATTGGATTTAGGGAATTCTTATCGTCTTATTGATGAAAACTTGTTAAAGAGCGAGGGATGGACGGTTGATCGAATAAGGGAAACCGCCTTGTTTAACGTACGTGCATTACCAATAAATATTAAAGAAGACTTAGTGGCGGGAAACAAATATTACTTCGTCAGATCTAATGACGGTTATGATGCCAGCAGAATTTTGAATCAGTCCTTTTTGAAGGAGATGGAGGAGAAAATTTCTGGGACAATGGTATTGGCAGTTCCACATCAAGATGTTCTGTTGATTGCGGATGTTCAAAATGATACTGGGTATGATATTTTGGCGCAAATGGCGATGAGCTTTTTTTCTAGTGGTCGTGTTCCGATAACGGCATTGTCGTTTCTATATGAAAACAGCGAGCTCGAGCCTATTTTTATTTTAGGGAAAAATAGAAAAAAGGAAAAATGAGAATCACTTCGGTGGTTCTCTTTTTTGTCAATTCATTTAATCGTTGATTTTATCTCGTATTTTTAAAATTTACTGTTAAAATATATTATGTTATTAGTAAGCAGAAAGAGTTGATCAGCAATGGATTGGTTCAAAAAAATATTTCAAGTATTTAATGATAACTCAGATGTAGCTGAGGAATTCTATGAGCATAAACGAGGTCTACCGAAAAATATAACAAAAAGAAATGATGGCTCTAAAAAAATGAATGCCAAGATTGCCTATCAATATCCAAAAGGGACTTTCAGGTTCCCAGCCATCCCTGATGAAGAGATCCCCAAGCGGGCACCAAGGCAAAATAGAAAAGCTGTGAATCAACAGGTTATCCGAGAAAATAAGAAAATAGAACAAGCTGGACCAGCACAACAGGTAACAGAGCCACAAGGGCACAGACAAAAGAAGGCTGTCACGTTAAAAAAAGAGCCTGAAAGTGTCTTACCTTTAAAACAAATTAAACCCAAAAAGGAAATAAGACGTCATGGGCCTTTTAGACCCACCGAAATACCTTCACCGATTTATGGCTATGAAAGACCTAGGAATATAAAGGTAATTGAACATGAATTAACTGGATTTTTACATGAAGAAGAATTGAATAACCAGTTAATTGGATCTATACACGAAGAAGCGACTAACAGGATAATAGAGACTTCACATGAAGATCCGACTAACCGGATAATAGTGACAAAACATGAAGATGCTGCCACTGACAAATTACCGGACTTTTCATATGAGGATCAAGCGCAAAATACATTATCTGACCTTTCAAATGATGAATTTTTTAATCAAGATACTGAAGTTCTACAGGAACTAATGCCAGTTACATATGAAGAATTCGCTGTCAGTCAAGAACCATCCGATGAAGTATTGGATAAACCAGCACAATTAGAAATAGAAGCAAATTTTGATGTTAATCATGAGGATGTGATTGAACAGCCAAACGGACAGGTTGATGTCGAAGAAAATAACCTAACAAATGACCAACCAAGAAGATCTACTATCCCTTTTAATGTACTTATGCTCAAGCAAGACCGGCAAAAACTGGTTCAGCAAAAGCCCTTTTCTGAAAAACATGCAGTGAAATTGGAACAGGTGACTCAACCAACAGTTTTACCCAAAGTTGAACCCGTTGCGCAAGAAAAACCAGTCCTTCAACCAGAACCACTGATCCTTCAACATGAAATAGATCTCGGAAGCTATCAATTTCCTGAGGGGAATCTATTATTGCCGCCAGTAATACAAGAAGCGAACGAAGATTGGCTTCAAGCACAAGAAGATTTATTAAACCAAACATTATCTGATTTTAATGTTGGGGCAAAGGTTGTAAATGTTACTCAGGGTCCTTCTGTAACAAGGTTTGAAGTGCAACCTGATCCAGGAGTAAAAGTTAATAAAATTACCAATCTACAAGACGATATTAAATTGAGCTTGGCAGCGAAGGATATTCGGATTGAGGCACCAATCCCAGGGAAGCACACGATTGGGATAGAGGTACCAAACCATTCAAGTCGACCTGTTTTAATTAGTGAGATTCTTAATAGTTCTCCATTTCGCGATAATCCTTCACCGTTAACAGCAGCACTAGGACTTGATATTTCCGGAAATCCTGTAGTTACAGATTTGCGAAAAATGCCACATGGCCTTATTGCTGGTGCTACTGGATCAGGGAAAAGCGTTTGTATCAATACAATTTTAACCAGTCTTTTATATAAAGCGAATCCGAACGAAGTAAAGTTGTTGTTAATTGATCCTAAGATGGTTGAACTTGCACCATACAATCATATTCCACACCTTGTTAGTCCAGTGATAACAGACGTGAAAGCAGCGACAGCGGCACTCAAATGGGCAGTTGAAGAAATGGAACGCCGCTATGAGTTATTTGCTCATACGGGGGCTAGAGAAATCACAAGGTATAATGAAATGGCAGAAGGAGCTAAGCAGTATGCCCAAAAGCTCCCTTACATTCTTATTGTCATTGATGAGTTAGCAGATTTAATGATGGTAGCTCCAGCGGATGTTGAAGAAGCAGTATGTCGAATTGCCCAGAAGGCACGTGCTTGCGGGATCCATTTAATTATCGCCACTCAGCGACCGTCTGTTGATGTTATTACTGGATTAATTAAAGCAAACATTCCAACAAGAATTGCTTTTTCCGTATCGTCTCAGATTGATTCAAGAACAATTATTGACATGAGCGGTGCTGAAAAGTTGCTTGGTCGTGGTGATATGCTTTTCCTTGAAAATGGAACTTCTAAGCCAGTTCGTCTCCAAGGAACTTATATTTCTGATATTGAGATTGATAAAGTAGTCGATCACGTTCGTAGTCAAAGTGAGCCTGAGTATCTATTTGAACAGACTGAATTACTCAAAAAGGCCCAGGTGAATGAAGAAGAAGATGAACTTTTTTATGAAGCATGTGAGTTTATTATCGAGCAAGGCGGAGCATCCACTTCAAGCCTACAGCGTAGGTTTAAAATCGGTTATAATCGGGCAGCAAGATTAATGGATTGGATGGAGAAAATTGAGTTTATTTCTGAAGCAAGAGGTAGTAAACCAAGCGCTGTCCTGATTACGGAGGAAGAACTTGACTCCATTAATAGTAGTAGTACAATAAACTAATGAAAATCATTTTTTGTTGTATTGAACAATGCTATAATGATTTAATATGATAACGCTGTGACGTAATATAATGAGCAAAATGGAAACATTCTCATATAATGTGTTACAGATAGACGTTTGTTGGAGGTTCTTTAGATGACTATTTACCATTTCGTAGGTATTAAGGGGTCCGGAATGAGTGCTCTTGCACAAGTTCTTCATGATACGAAATTTCAAGTCCAAGGCTCCGATGTCGAAAAGCGCTTTTTTACTCAACAGGCCCTAGAGCAATCTGGAATTAAGATTCTTCCTTTTCAAAAGGAGAACATTCAGCCGGGAATGACGGTCATTGCTGGGAACGCTTTTCCAGATACTCATGAGGAAATTCAAGAAGCTATGCATTTGGGTCTTCCTATCGTAAGATATCACCGTTTTTTAGGTGATTTCATGCAAAACTTTACGAGTATTGCTATTACAGGCGCACATGGGAAAACATCAACAACGGGTCTACTTGCCCACGTTATTGAAGGAGCAAAACCAACCTCCTATTTAATTGGCGATGGAACTGGAAAAGGCGATCGGGATGCCGAATATTTTGTATTTGAAGCATGTGAATATAGAAGACATTTCTTATCGTATTTTCCCGACTATGCAATCATGACCAATATCGATTTTGACCACCCTGATTATTTTGCCAATGTCGAGGATGTTTTTTCTGCTTTTCAAGAGATGGCATTGCAAGTAAAGAAGGGCATTTTTGCATGCGGTGACGATAGAAATTTACAAAAGATTCAAGCAAAAGTTCCGGTTCTTTTTTATGGGTTCGGAGTTGACAACGATTTTCAGGCAAGAAACATTGAAAAGTCTACTTCAGGAACTACATTTGAAGTGTACGTTCGTAACACCTTCTATGACACATTTACAATTCCAACATTTGGCGATCACAATGTGCTAAATACGCTTGCCGTAATTGCACTTTGTCATTATGAAGGAATTAATATTAACATTATTAAAGAGCAATTAAAGACCTTTAGTGGTGTTAAGAGAAGATTTTCTGAGAAACAAATCGGCTCACAAATTATTATCGATGATTATGCTCATCATCCAACAGAAATTAAGGCAACGATTGATGCAGCCAACCAGAAGTATCCTGATCGAGAAATTATTGCAGTGTTCCAACCACACACTTTTTCAAGAACACAAACATTTTTAGATGATTTTGCTAGAAGTTTGAATTTAGCCGATAAGGTGTATCTATGTGATATTTTTGGTTCAGCTCGTGAAAACCATGGGAAATTGTCGATTGAGGACTTACAAGCGAAAATTCCAGGGGCTGTTCTATTGGATGAAAAAGATACCACTCGATTAAAACAGCATGAAAATGATGTAATTATTTTTATGGGCGCTGGTGATATCCAAAAATATCAAGTTGCTTATGAAAAAGAATTAGCTTGATTTGAAAAGCGGAAGCGCCCGGTTAGCGACGTATGGACTGGAGCACACCGACTGAGATAAAGGAAACACGAAGAGCGGAAGCGATTCGATGTTGACTTATCGTAGGGAGGTGGGTGAAGTCCACTAGGCGTTGGGCGCTGGAGCTAGACAATTCTCAAAGTTAACAATTATACTACTTTTAAAAAAAGGATGCAGGTAACGCCCTGCATCCTTTTCTTAATATCAATCTTATTTTAAGTTCTCTGGATTTAATGATTCAAGCTCAGGAATCACAAAAAGGCCATCTTTTCGGATTAAGACATCATCAAAATATATTTCGCCACCACCATAATCAGGCCGTTGGATATTAACCATATCCCAATGGATATCTGAGTGGTTACCATTGTAGGCTTCGTCGTAGCATTGTCCAGGGGTGAAGTGAAAGCTACCATCAATTTTTTCATCAAATAAAATATCCTGCATAGGCTGACGAATATAAGGATTTACCCCAATTGCGAATTCTCCAACGAATCTAGCACCTTCGTCAGTATCAAAGATCTTATTGATTCGGTCCGTATCATTCGCTTCTGCCTTGATAATTTTTCCATTCTCAAACGTTAGTTTTACATTCTCAAATGTAAAACCTTGATAAGGTGATGGGGTATTATAACTTACTACACCATTCACAGAATCTTTAACCGGAGCAGTAAAGACTTCTCCGTCTGGTATATTCAACTGACCAGCACATTTGATGGCTGGAATATCTTTTATCGAAAAAGTTAAGTCAGTTCCAGGTCCAGTAAGCCTAACTTTGTCAGTTTTATTCATGATCTCAACTAAATGATTCATCGCCAGATCCATTTTCCCATAGTCTAGGTTGCATACATTAAAATAGAAGTCTTCAAATGCTTCCGTACTCATTTTTGCTAACTGTGCCATTGAAGATGTTGGAAAACGAAGAACAACCCATTTTGTTTTCGGAACCCTTATATCCCTATGTACCTTTTTCCCAATTGTTTTCCCATGAATTTTCATTTTATCGGCTGGAACATCTGCGTGTTCGTTGATGTTATCTCCTGAGCGCAGACCAACGTAGGCATCCATATGGCTCATTACATTTGCTTCAAAGTCGGCCATTAAATCAAATTGTTGTTCATTGGCACCCAATAGTAGGGACCGGTCAACTTGTTGATCTTTTAAAAGGACATATGGATTTCCCCCAGCAGCATAAGCTTCCTTAACAAGTGCTGTAACGAGTTCCCGTTGTAAACCGAAGTTTTCAATTAATACTTTTTCTCCTTTTTGAAGGCGAACGGAATAATTGATTAAATTCTTAGCAAGCTTTTCAATACGCGGATCCTTCATATTAATATCCCTCCGAAGTGGTTTGCTATTATTGATTTTCAAACTATCTTAATTATTGTAACCCAAATTAATTTATTTGTTGAATATGAACCACTTTAAATGTATTAAAATAGAAATATCCTATTAGAAATGAAGGATTTTTGCACTATTATATTGAAATATTGTATAAAAGGTTTATTCCCGACAGAGTCGGTAAAACATAGTTATAGAAATAACGGAGGTGCAGAATTGATCATTATTCTTTATTTGAGCGCAGCTTTAGTTGCGATTTCTTTTCTGATTTTAGTGATTTACTTGTCCAAGACTTTTAAATCAGTGCAATTAACGCTTGATAGTGTTTCAAAGACTTTAAATGGTCTAGAAAAACAGCTTGATGGTGTGATGAGCGAAACAACGGAATTGTTAAAAAAGACCAATGCCTTAGCAGATGATATAAACGAAAAGGCAGAAAGCTTGAATAGTGTTGTATATGCGGTAAAGGATGTTGGGGCCTCTATTAAAAAGTTCAACCATACTATCCAAACTGTTACTGACACTGTAGATCGTAGTGTCGAGGAAAATCAGGAGAAAATTTCGCAAATTATCCAGTGGAGCAATGTGGTCATAGAATTAAAAGACAAATGGAAAAATCGAAAGTTACAAAAACAAATGAAGATTAAACCAAGTGTAACAAGGCAGCAACAAAGAGATCAATAATGAATGACTTTTCAGGGGGGATTAAGGTGATGAATAATAATGATAAGCTAATGCCATTGAATGAAAATAATGGAAAAACAGGAACGAAGGACTTTTTGCTTGGAGCGGTGGTAGGGGGAGTTATTGGGGCTTCAGCAGCATTGTGGCTTTCACCAAAATCAAGGACAGCGTTGCGTGAAACACTTAATAGCCAAACCACTATACTAAAAGAGAAGGCTGATACATTACAAATTAAGGTAACAGACCTTGCCCAATACACAAAGGAAAAAACCAATTCCATTACAAAGTCACTTAGCCAACAGTCATCAGAAGCCTTGGCAAAAATAAAAGGCAAGGGTTCTGAAGTGGATAGTGACCCAGTACAAAAAATGCTTGAAGAAACGAAAAAAGCCTTCGATGAAACAGAACAAAAGCTAAATCGTTAAATTTGCCATACGATTCTGAAAGTGATAAGATTACAGAAATTAAGCGAGGTAGCCTGTTAATATTAGGGTTAATCGCTTTTTTCGATGGAAATCCATCACCTAAGAAACAATTCGGGAGGTTTATGAATTGCAAAAAATTGAATCTGTAGAACAATTTGAACAGCTAATTGAATCAGGAGATACTTTTACGTTGTTAAAGCATAGTTTAACCTGTCCTATTAGCCAAGCTGCCTACGAGGAGTATGTAAAGTTTACCGAGGAAAATCCAAACGAAAAGAGTTACTATTTAACCGTACAAGATTCTCGTCCATTATCTACTTTTATAGCTGAAAAATACAACGTAAAACATGAGTCGCCACAAGCCTTTTTATTTCACCATAAGAATGTCGCTTGGCATGCATCACATTGGAAAATTACTAATAATACATTAGCAAAAGTAATCGAAGAAATTAAGTGAAAACATCCAGTTTTGGATGTTTTTTTATAAAGGAGTTTTTCTTTTTGATCACTATATATTTTTCATTTTCCCATGTGATCATTAGGTACCTTTTTAAAAATGGAACATAATATGCTTTAACACTTAAAAGCGTCTAACCACTAAAGATTTTTGGTGACAATAAAACATTAATCATATATACTTATTCTAATTATAATAAGTATTTAAATATTTCCTTAAAACTCAGGTACTTTTAAACTGTAAGACAATTTGGAGGGTTGAAAATGACAAATCAAGGACTTGATCAATTGCGAAACCGTGTTGATGAATTAAATTTACAATTACTTTCTTTAATTAGCGAAAGAGCTGAACTAGTACAAGAAATCGGCCGTGTCAAAGAAACACAAGGTGTAAATCGTTATGATCCGGTTCGGGAGCGAAAAATGCTTGATTTAATTAAAGAGCATAATAACGGACCATTCGAGGATTCGACAGTTGAACATATGTTTAAACAAATATTTAAAGCTGGTTTAGAATTACAGCAAGATGACCATCGTAAGGCTCTCTTGGTTTCACGTAAGAAAAAACCAGAAAATACAATTGTTGATGTAAAGGGTGTAAAGATTGGAGACGGGACTCCACATTTTGTCTTCGGGCCATGCTCGGTTGAATCGTATGAACAGGTTGCAGCCGTTGCAGCAGCAGTTAAAGCGAATGGATTTAAATTATTACGTGGTGGGGCATACAAGCCTAGAACTTCTCCATACGACTTCCAAGGTCTTGGCTTAGAAGGTTTAAAAATATTAAAACGAGTTGCGGATGATTTTGATTTAGCTGTTATCAGTGAAATTGTTAATCCTGCAGATATTGAAACAGCATTAGACTACATTGATGTGATCCAAATCGGTGCTCGGAATATGCAAAACTTCGAACTATTAAAAGCTGCAGGTTCTGTGAAAAAACCTGTATTATTAAAACGGGGTCTTGCTGCAACAATTGAAGAGTTTATTAATGCAGCTGAATATATTATGTCGCAAGGAAATGATCAAATTATCCTTTGTGAAAGAGGAATTCGTACTTACGAAAAAGCGACAAGAAATACTTTAGATATTTCTGCTGTTCCAATTTTAAAACAAGAAACACATTTACCGGTAATGGTTGATGTAACCCATTCAACTGGTAGAAAAGATTTGCTATTACCTTGTGCAAAAGCTGCATTAGCAATTGGCGCAGATGGTGTTATGGCTGAAGTTCACCCAGATCCAGCAGTAGCATTATCTGACTCAGCACAACAAATGGATTTAAATGAATTTGATACCTTTCTTAAAGGGTTAAAAGACACTCCATTTGTTAGATTATAAATTCAAATTTTAAACTAATGATGAGACTATAAAAACCTTCTGCATATGCAGAAGGTTTTTTAGCATAAACTAATAAAAAAGGACATTCACCAACATTTTTCGACAAACTCCGATCATTTTTATATAATTTATAGTAAAATACACAGCTAGTCATTGCGGCAATGGACTCTGTATCGTATGATTAATTACATAATTAGGGACAAGTTAAGTATCTCACAATCTAAAGTTACAGGTTTAGTCTAGCTATGCTTGCTGTAAACTAAAAAATAAGACGATAAGTGGGTATAAATAAAGGAGTGGATGTCGTGAATATTACGATTTATGATGTTGCCAGAGAAGCCAATGTATCAATGGCAACGGTTTCGCGAGTTGTTAATGGAAATCCCAATGTGAAGCCAGCAACAAGAAAAAAGGTAGTTGAGGTAATTGAAAGATTAGGTTACCGACCAAACGCAGTGGCAAGAGGCTTAGCTAGTAAAAAAACTACCACGGTGGGTGTAATTATTCCCGATATCGCGAGTACTTTCTTTGCTGATTTAGCAAGAGGGATAGAGGATATTGCCACTATGTATAAATACAATATCATTTTAAGTAACTCTGACCAAAATAAGGATAAAGAGTTTCACTTATTGAACACTATGCTTGGCAAACAAGTTGATGGAATTGTGTTCATGAGCGGAAATGTAACCCCTGAGCACGTAGTTGAATTTGAAAAGTCTCCAGTCCCAATTGTTCTAGCTGGTTCAATTGAGGAAACTGAAAAGATCCCATCAGTTAATATTGATTATGAACAAGCTGCCTACGATGTTACCAAGTTTTTTATCGATAAGGGACATAAACACATTGCATTTGTAATTGGGCCTTTACATGAGCCAATCAACAGAATTAAAAAATTAACTGGCTACAAACATGCTTTAGCGGATGCAGGAATCGAGTATAACGAGGGTCTTGTTATCGAAGGTGATGATACTTACGATTCAGGAATAGAAGCTTTGGAAAAATTAATGGAAGTGCCGGAGAGACCAACTGCTATTTTTGTAGGGTCTGACGAAATGGCTTTAGGTGTTGTGCATGGTGCTGAAGATAAAGGATTTACTATCCCAAATGACTTTGATGTGGTTAGTTCAGATAATACACGGTTAACCTTAATGGTTCGTCCACAGCTAACAACCGTTGTTCAGCCTTTATATGATATTGGGGCAGTTGCAATGAGATTACTGACAAAGTTAATGAATAAAGAAAAAACTAGTAATCATACCGTAGTTCTTCCGCATAGGATTGAAGAACGAAATTCAACAAGATAACAAAAAGAGGAAGCACCTGAAAAAATGGTGCTTCCCCTTTTTGTTGTTATGCTGTCCCTGATCAAGTCGTTTCCGCTTTTCGGTTTTGACTTCGAATAGGATAAAGTGCTTTTTCCACGGTTTGGGTATTCTTTTCCGTAATTTCAGCTCTTCGTGGAATAGGTGGGTATAAATCAGTCGGATCATCCCACTTTGGTGGAAGTCGAACTGGAGATTCTGTTTGCCATGTGTCCAGCCATTCTTTTGGTAAATTACCAAAACAATTTGAGTTTTCAGTCATTTCATGCCAGATTAGCGCCCAAGCACGAGGAACGACTCTCCAAATATCATAACCACCGCCCCCAACTGCAATCCATTTACCATCACAAAACTGATGAGCAATCTTGTGAGCAATTTTTGGAATTTCTCGATAGGTTTTCATCGTAGAGGACAAATGGGTAAGTGGATCGAAAAAATGAGAATCAGCACCGTTTTGTGTTAGGATCACATCTGGTTTGAAAAACTCAGCAACTTCCTGAAGCGCTAAAGTATAGGCATCTAAAAATGATTCATCCTCAGTAAAAGCATCTAAGGGGATATTAAACTTATAACCATACCCCTCCCCTTGACCACGTTCATTAATATTTCCAGTACCAGGAAATAAGTAACGTCCTGTCTCATGGATAGAAAGTGTACAAACATTAGGGTCATCGTAAAATGACCACTGGACTCCATCGCCGTGGTGTGCGTCTGTATCAACATATAATACC
>CAURFY010000040.1:0-11876 GCA_963524115.1 uncultured Bacillus sp. | reverse complement strand
ATTATCCACTGAAGAAAAAAAACAATATTCCGATTTGATACGGACCACACTTATCACAGGTACTGTGCCAGAATTGGGAGAGTGGTTAGGTAAAAACGCGGATTTGATACGTTATATTCATACTGAACTCCGAGAGGCTTTTGAGTATATTAAAGCCCATCAGCGACCTGAAACCAGAGGGGATTTTTTTAAGCAATCCTATGTTTTTTTTAATTCCCAAGAGGTGGATCGAGAAAAGGATATTTCCAATCCAAATTACACCAATGCTGAGCTCTATATCCCAATCATCTTAAAATCTTCTTTTTCAAGATTGATTGCCCGTTCAGTAATTAGTGCCCCACTTGACGAGGGCTTTGAAAATAGGACATTCTTTTATGGAATTTACAACCAACTAGCGGATGATTTTGCGGACATGTTTGATGACATGCAGAACGGTGCGGTCACCCCTTTTACCTATTATATGAAATACCATGATAAGCGGCTGGATCTTATTAACCCTTTTGAATTATATTGGGCAGTCATCTCTAATTTAATCCATAACGTGTTTCATTCAGATTCCAAAACCTGTGAAGTGATTCTGGATCGGGCAATAAACGGTCTGAAACGATTTAAAGAACGAATGGGAATCAAAAAATACAACGAAGTAATGTTGTTATTTTCTTCTGGAGAACCTAAGTTTAACACTCTTATTCAAAATATGGTTCGGAAAGCGGATGATGTGGATTTTTTTGATAAATTGCTTCGGGACGAAATGATAACCAGGCTGAAAAATGAACGGAATGAACAGGAAAAATTTCAAGAGACTATCAAAACAGTTCGGGATCAGATTAACAGTATTTTAAAAGTCTCTAAAACCGAAAATGTGGCTTTGAACGAGCCAATCGTTGAAGCTGCAAATTACAGTCTTAATGGTGATGGTAAACGGTTGAGGCCGATTATATCTTGGGTAATGGGTGTAAACGAATTTGGATTAAAAGGTTCGGCAATTTTGCCACTTCTAAGATCTTTAGAATATATGCACACTGCGTCGTTAATCTTCGATGATCTGCCAACCCAGGATAATTCGTCCACTCGAAGGGGACGTCCAACTCTTCACAGGGTGTATAACAATGCAGTAGCAGAATTAACTGGACTATATCTGACCCAGAAGGCAATTGAGGAACAAACATCTCTTGAAGAATTTGATTCGAAAACTGTTGTTAACTTAATTCAATATACCACAAAAATAGTGGAGGATATGTGTAAGGGACAGGCGATGGACCTGGATTCCAAAGTGAAGATATTGACCCTTGAACAGTTGAACATGGTGTGTTTTTATAAAACTGGGATAGCGTTTGAAGCTTCTCTCGTCATGCCTGCCATACTCGCCCAAGCAAAGGATCAGGAAATCGAAACCTTAAAAAAATTCGCCCAACATGCCGGTATTGCATTTCAGATTAAGGATGATTTGCTTGATGTTGAGGGCGATTTGGTTTTACTAGGAAAACCTACTGGCCAAGATGCTGAAAACAACCATTCGACTTTTGTATCAATCCTAGGTTCTGATGGTGCCAGAAAAGCGATGTGGGAACATTACTGCCTTGCAATCGAAGCTTTGCAAGATGTGCCGCGGAATACCACTTTTTTGAAGCATTTATTGAATTATATTGTGAATCGGGATCACTAAGGTTGGAAAAGAGGGAAAAATTTGATTCCTATAATATTAGTCGGGATAGGGCTTTGTAGTTATTTATTTTTCAATTACTACCCACCATTTGGTGGAAAAGCGACAAAGGAAAAGATCAATAAATTTGAACAATCATCAAACTTCTCTGAGAAGAGACAATTTGTTAACTTGATTCCTACAACGATGGGGATCAACAGGGAGAATGAATGGATATTTTCCACATTGAAGGAATTTATTAAGGGCAATCCTAATAGAAGACCTAAAAAAGGAATTCCGATTGAACACGTGAATAAGCCACTTCAACTAGATCAGAATTCGAAACCCAAGCTCATTTGGTTTGGCCATTCCACCTTTTATCTGGAATTGGATGGCAAATCATTGTTAATTGACCCGATGTTTGGTTATACACCGTCACCTATTCCACTTGTAGGAATGGGGCGCTTTAATAAGGAATTGCCGATAGACATCGATGATCTTCCGCCAATTGATATTGTTGTGATCTCTCATGATCACTATGATCATCTGGATCATAGTTCAATCAAAAGGCTAAAAGGGAAGGTCAATCAGTTTATTGTACCACTTGGTGTTGGTAGCCATTTAGTAAGGTGGGGGATAAATCCAGCAATTATTCAGGAACTCGATTGGTGGGATCAAGCAATCTATGGGGATCTTCAGTTTGTTTGTACACCATCGCGTCATTTCTCTGGACGTAGCTTAACAGACCGGAACGCCACCTTATGGTCCTCATGGGTTATTAAAGGGAATCAAACTAACGTCTTTTTTTGTGGAGATAGCGGGTATGGCCCCCATTTTAAGGAGATTGGCGAAAAATTCGGCCCATTTGATTTCACCTTAATGGAATGTGGGCAATACGATAGGCGATGGGCATCTATCCATATGCTTCCAGAAGAAACGGTCCAAGCCCATATTGATCTCAAAGGGATGATGATGATTCCTATCCATTGGGGAGCTTTCACCTTGTCGTTCCATGATTGGACAGACCCAATTGAACGAGTATCAAATTCAGCCCAAAAACAAAATGTGATCATTTCGACACCCAAAATCGGAGAAATCATTCATCTTGATTCAAAAGATTATCCAAACACTACCTGGTGGCGGGAACTGTAGATTTTAGTGAAATCTAATAAAGTAACAAAACATAAGGCTTCCTAATTTTAGGTTTACCATAAGTGTTGAAGAAAATTTTGTTTGTTGGTGGAGCCTATTTCTATTAGAAAATAGGCTCTTTTTTTGGGGGAAGGACTGGATATGTCGATTTTTATGTCTTAAATATTGGAGGAAACCGTAGAATTTTGTCGAATGTTTATATTATATGAAATCGAAATAAACCAAAGGAAGAGGTGGTCAATAAATTGGAATCGACATTGGAAAAAGTATGTTATAAAAAAGTATTGATCGACTTTCTAGAAGTGCAACAGCCCTTGTTTTTAGATGAATGGAATGAGTCTATATTAATTGAAGAAGTCGATCCATTCAAAGGAAAGATAAAAGAAAATGGATATCAAATGTACTCTCTAGTCATGAATACCATAAAAGGATCTATGTCAGAAGATGTCCTGAAGGAATTGGCTTATAAGGTTGCTAATGATCGACTAAATGCAAACGTTAATATTGGTGATTTCCTTTATAATATTAATTTGGGGAGAAATATTTTTGTCAGAAATATTTTTAAAGCTAATATACCTATAGATTGTATGCAAAAGTACATTGATGTCATCAACAAACATTTTGATACGTTTAGCTATCATGCAGTGACTAGATATACAAATCTGAAAAATGAAATGATCGATGAAAAAACCCTGTTTATAAGCGAAAATCACAAAGATAAATTGGCGTTATTGGGACAAATTTCATCTAGTTTTGTTCATGAGTTTAGAAACCCGTTAACTGCTGTCATTGGTTTTAATAAACTCCTAAAAAGAGAGAACCCTAATTTAAAATATTTAGATATAATTGATTATGAATTGAATCAGCTTAATTTTAGGATAACGCAATTTCTACACACATCGAAAGCAGAGTTTAATGAGGAGTTAAGTGAGGAAATTTTTGTCATGAATCTAGTTGATGAAATTCAACAATTAACTTATGCGAGTATAGTCGATGAAAACATCATTGTTGAGATTGATATTCCATCAGATTTCTCAATTAATGCGAACAAGAACGAGTTAAAACAAGTACTGCTAAACTTATTTATCAATTCTATTGATGCATTAAAACAAAAAGAACAACCTAGGAATTTAAAAGTAATCGCTTTAACTGAATCCGGCGAACAAGTAATTAAGGTATCAAATAATGGGCCAGGTATTGGGAGTGAATATATTGACTCGATATTTGAACCCTTTTTCACAACGAAGGAATTAGGAACAGGGATTGGGTTGTACGTTTGTAGAAAGATTGTTGAACGGTACGATGGTTTTATGAAGTGTGCTTCTAATGATGATTTAACAACCTTTAGCATCCATTTCCCGAAAAAGGAATTTTCACTGGACCATATTCCAAGTGGTAGGCAAGATCATTTAAATCCAGGGGTGGAGTAGTGAGCTTATATAATAAAAAAATCTTTTAGAGAGGTGTCATCCTAAAATTGGGTGGTTCCTCTCTAATTTTTGGTCCTTTTTATGTCTCTTTGCTTAAGCGAGAGTTTGCCGGTGATCGTATCAGATTATTTTCGTTTTTTTCCAACGGCAGCAAGGTATAACACAAATTCCTCGTCTCCGTCTAAATTTAAAACAGAGTCAATTAGTTTTTGATCATAAATTCCAATTGCACAAGCTCCAGCTCCAATAGATTCACTTGCTAAATAAAGATTTTGGCAAACATGGCCAATATCAATTAGAATTTTTTTATGAGCTGAAATATCATACTTCCACTCTGAGCGATAGGGAGTCGTACTCCATGCAAATACCACTGCAGCCTTTTTCGCGAAATTGGGTACAAAAGGTTGTTCCAGCGTAATTTCATCTATTCTCTTATCTATTTCCTCTAATTCAAACATAAATAAGAGTTTGTGTTCTACTGGAAGATATCGGTAGATCCCCTGTTGAATTCCTTCCACCCTGGTAATGAATTAATAGGTTTCAAAGGTATGGGTTGCACCACTGCATGGAACATTGCGAAGGGTGAGTCCAGCTTTATTGGTCCCAGTAATACCCTGAGTGGCCCATAGTAGATAGGACAACTCATGAAGACTTATAAAGTTATTTGAATAAAACCTTGTACTTCGTCTTTCCTTTATACATTCGAAAATATTTTGGTTTTGAACAATGTCTTCGTTTACATCTGGAAGAGCAATGATGGTAGAAAGTGAATTATAAGCTTTTACACTCTGAGGTTTTGGTATTCCTTTTGTTTTATCTGTTTTTATTTTTTTAAATTCACTAAAATTAGACTTTAAAAAACTTCTTTGCTGTTCGTATCTTGTCATAAAAGAAACTCCCTTATTATTTAGCTTTATATCATTACTTCTACATATCATATCCTATCCTATAAAAATTTCTGTGACGCAGATTACAGTTTTTTTGATTTCCTTTCTTCGTTATTGTAGGTACAATAAAGCATGGGATGAGTTTCTCCTATACGGGTGTTAACATGATTCACCTCTATCCAATGAAATAAATACAATTCTTCTATATTTCATATCCTATATTGGGAATGGTTTTGTTTGAGGGAAAGGAAGGGAACAATTTTGGCGAACACACATATTTATTCTAAAGAAGAAGAAATATCAAATTCAATTACCCACGGCATTGGTGCGTTATTAAGCGTGGCAGGACTAGTTATATTAATCGTTTTCTCATCTCTATATGGTAATGCCTGGCATATTGTCAGTTTCACATTATTTGGGGCTTCTATGGTTCTTTTATACACCTCGTCAACGCTAGTTCATGCGTTTAGACCAGGACGCGCCAAAGATTTTTTCGAAATTATGGATCATTCCGCGATTTATTTCTTAATTGCTGGTACATATACACCCTATCTGTTCATTGCTGTCAAAGGATGGTTAGGTTGGACTTTGTTTGGAATCGTGTGGGGACTTGCAATCGGGGGGACCATATTTAAAGCGTTTTTTGTGAAAAAGTTCCTGTTCGCCTCGACTTTTCTATATGTTCTAATGGGTTGGTTAATCGTTTTCGCCTGGAATGATTTATCATCAAATATTCACCCAACTGGTTTTCTTTTATTAGTAATTGGAGGGCTCCTTTACACGGTGGGAGCGGTTTTCTATATGTGGAGATTATTTAAACATCATCATGCGGTTTGGCACTTATTCGTCTTAGGTGGAACCATTTGTCACTTTTTCTCAGTGCTGTATCTACTGAAATAAAATCGAAAAAAAAGAAGTTGGTGACCTACTATTTAGGCAAAGTAGGAAATCAACTTCTTTTTTAGTGATTATTAAGGGAAATTCAACCAATTAGTCAAAATGAACTCTTTTCCAGTGGCTTTTCAATCTTGCTGCTTTAGCATATTTGACGCCAAATTCGACCGCTCTCAGTAATTGAAATTTTTTCAATGATTGAGTAGGCAGCATTGGTGATAGCTTGTTGTAAGGTTTCACCCTTTGCGCGTACGTCATTAAAACTAACCTCTGAAACTCCATTTGTTTTATATGAAAACCCGATTTCCTCTAATTTATCAACAATTAGCATAGCGTGGTCAAGATTTTGCTCGGGTTGAAATTCAGAATCATGAATGAAAACACCTTTTTCGTAATCGTACCATCTATCCCATCTGTTTAATTTCCAACCTAGAATTCTACGTGCAATTGAGTCTGTTTTGTTCATATTTCACTACCCCTTTTTCCTAGAATTTTTTTCATTTTCAAGAATCCAAAGTTATCTTACAATTTTATTTTTTTGAGTGTTATATAACAGTGCATTTGTATTTTTTTATTATATAACACAATGATAAAAACGACTAGCTTTTTTTTGATTTTTTTAAATATTTTTTTAACTACACATTATTTCAGTAGAAAGTTCGCAAATTCCAAGGGGAGGGGCCAAAGGAAAAACCCACTCATCAAGTTATGACGATGAGTGGGTTTTCATATTTAAGCTACTATTTATTTCTGAGCCTTGACAGAATTCGATAAATCTTCCAGTTGGATAACTTTTTTTTCATGATTTGACTTTCGCTTGGCTAATTCAAGTATACATGGTGCTACATTTGCCGGGTCATCACCGATGTGCATCAACCCGGTTTTCATAACACCAGGATTAAAGACATGTATTTGTATTCCATTTTTATGTTCTTCATCCTCCACGGAAAAAGATAGGGCCTCAACTGCAGCTTTACTAGCTGTATAGGCGCCGAAGCCCGCTGCACCTTCTTTTACTAATCCGGAAGTAAGATTGAGGAGGTGACCAGATTTTTGAACTCTCATCAGAGGTAAGCATTTTCTCATCATTAAAAATACACTCGTTGCGTTATTATGGATTAGATATTCCCATGAATCTAGTGGGCAATCGACAACGTCATAATGATTAAAAACTGCAGCGTTGTTGATTAAAATATCAATTCTTTTAAATTTTTCGTAGGCTTTATCAATGAGCATTTCAACATCCGATTCTACTGAAACATCGGCACGGATAGATAAAACCTCTACATTGTACTGGCTGGTGATCAGGTCTTCAACCACCTCTAGTTTGCCAAAATGACGACCGCAAATGACTAGGTTTGTTCCTGCTTTCGCAAAGGCTATTGCCGTTTCTTTACCTAAACCACTTCCCGCACCTGAAATAACTGCTACTTTACCTTTTAAAGTCATCAACAATAACCCCTCCTTAAAAATAAATCCTAATAGGTTTATAATTATAGTGTAAACAGTTTTCAATTAATTGTCAATAAATTCAGAAAATTCAAAGAAATGTAAAACTGTCCAAGTCTTCGTGTTTCAAACCACGTATCGAAAAAGATTCGGTATAATAGGATAAATAAGAGAAGTATTCATCGGACCTCGTGGTTAATGTGAAAGGAAGAATTCAAATGGTGGAAGTCAAATCAGTTAAAATTGATGGAGAAATGATTCATTTTTTTAAAAGTGCGATATACATCTTTGAGTCTAGCTCTGGATATACAATGGAATTCACAATGATTGTAAGCGAAATTGCCTTAAAAAAATATCGTAATGAGGAAAATTTGATTTTGGAGATAGAACTCATAGATGGTAGATTGATAAATACCATCATGCATCCTCAAGGGGTGTCAGGCGGATTACCGCAACTAAATTTGTACTGTGACTTGAATGGTATTGATGAGTATCAAGATTTTTTATTGGTAAAAGAGGAGGATCCTGTGTTTCCAAAAATTGACGAAGGAATCACCTTGGCGGATATAAGAAAATATGAAATGCCTAATGAAAAAGTCACATTAAAATTAAATTTACCGATCGATCAAGCTGAATGGCTAACTAAGCAGAAGAAAAGGGATTTAGAGGAAATAATTAAAGAAACTATCTATAATTACTGGAAAAAAAATAAAGCCTAAAAGGGGAAAGAATCATCCCCTTAGATATAGTTGATTTTGGGACTGGAAACGGAACTTACTCGATTCCTTCCAGCCTTTTTTGCCATGTAAAGTGCCTTATCAGATTCATTTATTAAATCATTCAGAGTAATTTTTCCAGTATGGCTGGAAGTCGATGCAACCCCGATGCTGACTTGTACTTTAATTTGATTATTTTCAAATACAATTACCATTTTTTTAATTAATTCACGTATTTCTTCTGCTATTAGATAGGCTTTTTGAAGGTTTGTCCTAGTTAATAAGATGAAAAATTCTTCCCCTCCAAACCTCCCAATAATATCTGATTTTCGTAACCGATTCTTACATTCTGCTGCAATGCTGGCTATTACTTTATCCCCAGCTAAATGGCCATAAGTATCATTTACTTTTTTGAAGTAGTCTATATCAATCATTAGAGCAGATAAATCTGATTCATAACGATAAGCTATATAAAACTCTTTTTCCGCTTCTTCCATAAGCTTTCTTCGATTATAGACCCCGCTTAAAGGGTCATGCGTAGCCAAATGGTTTAGTTCCTCTAGAACACGGGTTTGTTCTGTTATATCCTGAAAAATTAGGATTTTTCCTAATGACTTATTTTTTTTGATAATTGGAGTCATCATGAAGCCGATATTTTTCTTTTGATTATTTCTCCGAACCTCAATGGTAAAATGTTCCGCTGAATTACTGCAAATGAGGTTCCCATCAGGAAATAACAAAATGTTTTTTCCGATACAAAAACTGTTTAACCAGCTAAAAGTAATCTTCCCAGCCCGATTATAATCAACGATTCTATTTTTAGTATCAACTACAATAATTCCTTCTTTAATTTCATCGAATACATGGTCTCTGGCAATTTGATCTAAATCCAAAAAATTAAACCTAATAATGGCGATAAAGAAACACAATGCCAATAGAGCGAATCCAAAAGTCGTTAAATCATATTGAATGGGGAATAGATCAGTTATATAAATTAGATAGGCAATACCGGGGCAAAAAGAACCAATTAACATCCAAAATGCTTGTGTTTTTGGATTGTAGGATGATTGTCTCCAGGTCTTAAAGAAAACAAACAAGCTGAAGAGAATGCCTAAATAGGTATAGGAAATGAAAACAAAGTACCAAGGACCTTTAACCAAATTGGCAGTAAGGTGGTTATTATATTCTGAGATTAGTAATTTGGAGTAGTACAAATGGTGGAATCGATTGGTCAAACCAATAAAAAGAGTAATTGCAGGGATTGTTAAAATGGCGAGTTTCGTAATAAATGGACGGGGTTTATTATAATAATACTCAAGTGAGACCAAAATCCAAAAAGTTGGAATAAACACAACCCCAAAAATCTCAACATTGAGGGCAAATTCGATCTGTTTATGTGTGTAGGCAATTAACTCTAAACCATAACCAAATGTATAAATCGAAATTGAAAGGCATGTAAGCGAAAATAAGGCAGCAATCCTATTCTTATATTTAAATAGTGAATAGAAAAATAAACCGAGAAAAACCACACCTATCAAAAACTCAATCAACTCCATAATAATCACTCCGAAATATTTATGGTAACCAAAGTTTAAAATAGGTAATTAAAAAATTTAGGGTAAGTGATTCCCTATTTAAATATATTATACGGTGGTCCCCATCAACAGTCCAGACACTAGAAGGAACAAATCCCCTTAAAATTATTATCTTCCCTAATTGGAGCAAAAAAAGTAATATAAATAAATAGTAAAATTAAAATTAGTGAACGAGTAAAGAGGTTGACCATGGGATTACAATCAAACAATATTCTCCTACAAATGTTAGTCGTACTGTTCCCGATTATTTTGTATCAAGCTTTAGTCAATAACCGAAAGTTGGCCAAAAAGGAATCATTCTATTGGGGAATCGTTTTTAGCGTAACGATGGGATTATGTATTACTTTTGCCATAAAAATAGAAGAGGGAATTTTCCTTGATTTGCGGATGGTTCCGTGGTTTTTAGCTTATATATACGGAGGCAAAACAGTTGGTATTATAGTGACATTCTTTTATGTCATCATCCGTTTCTTAGTTGGAGGACCTGGAATGTACCCGGCGTACATTGTCCTATTATTGGGAACCATTTTTATTTTTAAATTCCGAAGTCATTATGTTAAATGGGATCGTAGGATGAAAATTCTTCAATCTGCCCTATTCCTTATTATTTTATCAACTTTAATTCCTACGGTTGGAATTTTGCTTCTCCATATGCCACTTACTATGAGCAGATTTTTCATCGATTTGTGTTTTGTTCTAGCAAATGCATTAACAGTATGGCTATCTGTCCACTTGTTAGAGTTACATAGGGAAAAACAGGAGTTAGTAAGAGAAATTCAAAAAAATGAGAAATTGAATGTAGTGGGACAAGTAGCTGCCAGTGTGGCACATGAAATTAGGAACCCCATGACAAGTGTAAGAGGGTTTATACAATTATTTTCTGTGTCCCATAACATCAATGACTCTGAAAAACAGTATCTTAAAATTTGCTTAGATGAGCTTGACCGAGCCAATGAGATTATATCTGATTACCTTAGTTTAGGAAAGAATCATGATTTGGAACTTCATGGCCTAGTTGATCTTTCAAAATTGGTTACCAAGTCTGTCAATACGATTATTTCATATGCCACTCTCCACAACGTTCGAATATCACAAGAACCTTGTGAAGGTGCCTATGTTATAGGAAATTCCAATAGACTCCTTCAAATGCTTGTAAATCTTATTAAAAATGCGATTGAAGCGGCTAGTCCTGATGGGAATGTAATGATAACGGTTGTTGTAATTGAAAATCAAGTGGAAATCACCGTTACAGATAACGGAATTGGAATGACAAGCGAACAAATTGAAAATATTGGTTTGCCTTATTATTCGACGAAAGAAAAAGGAACTGGACTGGGATTAATGGTTACTCTTCAAGTTGTAAAAGAGATGAAGGGTAGTTGGAACATTGTAAGTCATCAAAACAAAGGAACCATGTTCAAAATTTCTTTTCCACTCGCAAAAAATGAATCATAAAAAGCATGTGTTATTCAAGGTTTATCAGAAATAATCCATTACGGTAAAGAAGCAGAGAAATCTGTTTCTTTTTTTTTGCTTTAAAGGACGGGACATTAACAACTCTACACCATGTTAAAAGAAAAACTGTTTATTTTACTATTCCATGCATAGACATTATTAAACAGCATATTAATTTTGGGAATTTAAGCTTGATTCTGTAGATGTTCATTAATTAGAGAGGAAGTCACAGATGAAGGAACAACAAAAATTATTTATCAGTAGCGAACGACTAAAGACCACAATCGAGCAATTTGCCAACTTTGGACGGACAGCGGACAATGGCGTAACACGCTTAGCACTTTCTGAAGAAGATCGCCTTGCTCGGGATTATTTTTGCTCATGCTGTGATGAATTAGGGATGGCAATTGAAATCGATGATATGGGGAATATTTACGCAACATTAGCTGGGGTTGAAAACGAGCCGCCAGTTGTCATTGGTTCCCATTTAGACACAGTCAAAAAAGGCGGACGGTTCGATGGAGTATTAGGAGTCGTAGCTGGTTTAGAAGTAGCACGAGCTTTAGTAGAAAATAATCTTAAACCGAGAAATCCCCATATGATTGCCAATATCACAAATGAATATGGATCCAGATTTGAACCTTCCATGATGGCAT
>CAURFY010000039.1:0-11962 GCA_963524115.1 uncultured Bacillus sp. | reverse complement strand
AGACTGACCGTCCCATTTTAATTCTTTCGTCCCAAAAATTTCTTTAAAAACATTATTTTTCATGGCATAATTGGTGATTTTTGCTAAATCCTCAGCGGTTGTATAATGGTTTTCATCAAACAATCCATTTGGATTAGTAAAATGAGTATTGGTAACCCCAATCTGTTCTTTTAGATACACGTTAAGGCTATTCGAAAATTGCTCAACACTGCCATCCAAATGTTCTGCAATCGCAACGGCAGCATCATTTCCCGAATTAATCAGCATCCCCTGGAGTAAATGGTGTAAGGTAACAACCTCCCCTTCCTCCAAGTAAACCTTTGTTCCGTCCGTATTAACAACATTTTTGCTGATGGTTACTGTATCTTGTAAATTTCCTTTTTCAATTGCATAAATAGCGGTGGCAATCTTTGTTAAACTTGCGGGGTACAATTTTTCATTACCGTTTTTGCTGTACAATATCGCACCTGTCTGAGTATCCATAACAACGGCTGCTTCGCTTTTAATCATTAATTGATCTTGATGATGTGCATAGATCTTTGATTGTATTGAAAACAGACTTGTAATAAAGAAAATAACAACAATTATTTTGCGCACGAATAACACACCTTACTATATTAAAATCACAATTATTTTAGCAAAAAGAGTGGTCTGTTTGTCCTTTTTTTTAGAAATGTTATCAAAATGAAACACTCGCTCCAATTATTTACAAAGGAATAGTGCACTTCAGAACTATACCAAAAAAGGGAAACAATCTCAAAAATGATAATTTATCTATCAATTTCAAAAAAATAGACAAGTACCCTTACTAGTTGTGCATATATTGATATTGGGACAACACAAATTAGGGGTGATAGAATGCATTTCTTGATATTAAAGAAAAAAACTTTAGCCATTATCTTTATCATTTGTTGCTCAATCTTTGTGACTTCCATATGGTTTATTACAAATTCAAATGCCATTACCACTATTAACCAACCTCAGGAAAAAGTTCGTGACATCCATCTCGTAACGGGAGAATTCAAAGGAAAAACGATTGGTGGACAAGATATTGAGGCATATCGTTGGGATCCTGGAACAATTTTGGTTCATAAAGGTGAAATGATCAGACTAAATATTTTAGGGATTAACGGTAGGGAACATCCATTTTTAATAGAAGGAACGAACATAAAAGGAACTGTTAAACAAAACGAAGAAACCATTATCCCTCTACATTTTGAAAAGAAAGGGGTTTATCGCCTTATTTGTCTGACTCATGCTGATAAAATGCACAATGGACCAATGATTGCCTATATTATTGTAGAGTGACCTATTGATTTGGTTGAACAGGTGAACACCCCCCTGTTCTTTTTTATTTTCAATTAAATCATTTCAACAAAATATATTTCCAGTATCTTTTATCGCTAAAAGGAGGAAAATTATTATTAAGATCAGCAAAATGAAAACGATACCAATATGATTTTCCTTTTTTATAACAGTTAGTATAACTGCGCTTTCAATTATAGTACAGTTTTTAAATAATCTCTTCCAAGTCCTGCTAATTTCCTATTCACTAATTTGTCAAAAGTATAAAAACCTTATTTATATAGGGTTTTACGTACATTTTTATTATCCTAATAAAATAAAGGTGACATTTCTCACATCGAATCTGTTACAATGGTTGTAAGATGAAAACGTCAAAACTGTTACATAAATATAAATATCATATAAGAGGTGGAGCATAATGGAACAGTGGAAAAATTTCACAACTGGAACTTGGAATAAAGAAGTAAATGTACGCGACTTTATTCTTAAAAATTTTAAACCTTATGAAGGTGATGATTCTTTCCTAGTTGGTCCTACACAGGCAACAACAGCACTTTGGGATCAAGTAATGGACTTAACTGCAAAAGAACGCGAAAATGGCGGCGTTTTAGACATGGACACTGAGATTGTCTCAACAATTACTTCTCATGGTCCTGGTTATTTAAATAAAGAGCTTGAAAAAGTTGTCGGTGTTCAAACAGATGCACCATTTAAACGTTCAATGCAACCATTTGGCGGGATCCGCATGGCTGCTCAAGCTTGTGAATCATATGGATACGAATTGAACAAAGATGTTGAAAAATTATTTACTGATTACCGTAAAACTCATAATGCAGGCGTATTTGATGCTTACACTGATGAGATGAAGCTTGCTCGTAAATCAGCTATTATTACTGGACTTCCTGATGCGTACGGACGTGGACGTATTATTGGTGACTACCGTCGTATTTCATTATACGGAGTAGATTTCCTAATTGAGGAAAAGAAAAAAGATTTAGCTGGCACAACTCCTGTAATGAGCGAAGATAACATTCGTCTTCGTGAAGAATTATCTGAGCAGATCAGATCATTAAAAGAATTGAAGGCATTAGCTAAAGGTTACGGTTTTGATATTTCTCAACCAGCTCAAAATGCTATCGAAGCTTTCCAATGGTTATATTTTGGTTATTTATCTGCGGTTAAGGAACAAAATGGAGCTGCGATGAGTCTTGGACGCGTTTCAACTTTCTTAGATATTTATATCGAAAGAGATATTGCTAATGGTGTCCTAACAGAACAAGAAGCACAAGAAATTGTCGATCATTTTATTATGAAGCTTCGTCTTGTGAAATTTGCAAGAACACCTGATTACAACGATCTATTCAGTGGAGATCCTACTTGGGTAACAGAATCAATCGGTGGTATGGCATTTGACGGTCGTCCATTAGTAACAAAGAATTCATTCCGTTTCCTTCATACACTTGACAACCTAGGACCGGCACCAGAACCAAACTTAACCGTTCTTTGGTCAGTAAAACTACCAGAAAACTTTAAAAAGTTCTGTGCTAAAGTGTCCATTAAAACTAGCTCCATTCAGTATGAAAATGACGATATCATGAGTCCTGAATATGGCGACGACTACGGAATTGCTTGCTGCGTATCTGCTATGGAAATTGGCAAACAAATGCAATTCTTCGGAGCTCGTGCTAACTTAGCAAAAACCCTCCTTTATTCAATTAACGGTGGAATAGATGAAAAATTAAAAATCCAAGTTGGTCCTAAATATCGTCCAATTACTTCAGATGTACTTGATTATAACGAAGTAATGGAAAACTTTGACCAAATGATGGAATGGTTAGCTGGATTATACATCAACACTTTAAACATTATTCATTATATGCATGATAAATACAGCTATGAGCGTATTGAAATGGCTTTACATGATACTAAAATCCTTCGCACCATGGCAACTGGAATTGCTGGATTAAGTGTTGTAGCTGACTCTCTTAGTGCAATAAAGTATGCAAAGGTTAAAGTCATTCGTGATGAAAATGGTTTAGCGATTGATTTTGAAACAGAAGGCGATTTCCCTAAATACGGAAATAACGATGACCGTGTTGATAGCATCGCTGTTGATGTTGTTAAAGCGTTTATGAAAAAGTTACGTAAACACCCTACTTACCGTGATTCACTTCATACAATGTCAATCTTAACGATTACATCAAACGTCGTTTATGGTAAGAAAACTGGTAATACACCTGATGGTAGACGTACTGGCGAACCATTTGCTCCAGGTGCTAACCCTATGCATGGTCGTGATACAAAAGGTACGCTTGCTTCATTATCATCTGTTGCTAAGCTTCCATACAGCTATGCAATGGACGGAATTTCTAACACATTCTCTATCGTACCAAAAGCTTTAGGAAAAGATGAGGAAAGCCGTGTGGGTAACCTTGTTTCAATTCTTGATGGATATGGCCTAAAAACTGGTCACCATTTAAACGTTAACGTCTTCAATCGTGAGACATTATTAGATGCAATGGAACATCCAGAATTATATCCACAATTAACTATTCGTGTTTCTGGATATGCAGTAAACTTTATTAAATTATCAAAAGAACATCAGTTAGACGTTATCAATCGTACATTCCACGAATCAATGTAATGGAATAGCAGGAAAGAAAAAAACATCCTCTTCCTCAAGATGAGGATGTTTTTTTTACAACGAAAGGGGTTAATCATGATGAACGGAAACATTCACTCAATCGAAACTTTTGGAACTGTCGATGGACCTGGCATAAGGTATGTTATTTTTACACAAGGCTGCCTACTTCGTTGCCAGTTTTGTCATAATGCTGATACATGGGAAATTGGCTCTGGAAAACAAATGTCTGTTTCCGACATCATGAATGAATTAAGCACATACATGCCGTTTATTGAAGCATCGGGTGGAGGAATTACAGTCAGTGGCGGAGAGCCCTTGTTGCAGATTCCCTTTTTGATTGAACTTTTTAAAGAATGTAAAAAAAAGGGCATCCATACCACAATCGATTCATCTGGTGGGTGCTATTCAACAACGCCTTTGTTTCAAGAACAGCTTAAAGAATTAATGCAATACACCGATTTAATTTTACTTGACCTAAAACATATTAACCGTAAAAAACACATTAAACTTACTGGTTTACCAAACGATCATATTTTAGCTTTTGCCAATTACCTATCTGAACATCATAAACCTGTCTGGATCCGTCATGTTTTAGTTCCTGGTGTGACAGATGATCACGAGGATTTACAACAAATGGGTGAATTCATCGGAACATTAAAGAATGTCCAAAAGGTGGAGATTCTCCCCTATCATATGTTAGGTGTATACAAATGGGAAGCACTAGGAATGGAATATCCTCTAAAAGGAATCCTACCCCCTAGTGAAGATAAAGTTGAAGAGGCATACAAACTTATTACAAAAAAATGGATTAAAATGGTCTAAAGGCTGGTGCTTTTCCATGTGGAAAAGCACCCTTTTTTAAATCCATTTACCAAACCTTCATCATTTATTTATATAAATTATACGAAAATCAAACATATGCTTGAAATAAATTCTCTTATTTTCCATTGCTCTCTTTGAAAACTTTCTATATACTCATATCATTAGTGTTTTAAGAAGGTGAAAATATTGCTCGAATATATTTTGGATTTCACCAATATATATACTGTTTACTCATTATATGCTGGGATTCTAATTGGTCTTTCATTAAAATTGCTATTAGTATGGACACTTAAGAATACCAATATCGATTTAATAACAAATAAAGTTGAATTTTCATTGACGATAAATGATTTACAGATTCAAAAAAAAAGTCGAATTATCCCCAACCAGTTGCTTATATGGATTATTAAGTTTATCCGAAATAAGACTGGTACAAATGATGAAACTGATACATTTATGGTTTTCCTTCCCATTTAAAATAATTTACTTCAGGAGGAATAATCATGAAATTAAACAAATCAGCAATCATCATGATGATGATTGGACTATTAACAGTTATCTTATCGGGATGTTCTGCATCTAGTGCACAAAATAACAGTAGTTATTTTCATAAACTACTCGTAGGTCCATTTTCTACAGCAATTCACGGGTTGGCTACCCTTTTTAACGGTAGCTTTGGCTTAGCGATTATTTTTATTACCATTATTATTCGCCTAGTTTTAATGCCTTTGATGTTAAAGCAGTACAAAGGTCAACAAGAAATGAAAGAAAAAATGGAAGGCTTAAAACCTGAACTTAACGAAATTCAAGCTAAAATTAAAAACACAAAAGATAAAACTGAACAACAAAAACTCCAACAAGAAATGTTTGGATTATACAAAAAACACGGGGTTAACCCAATGGCGATGGGCTGTTTACCAATGATCATTCAAATGCCAATTTTAATGGGATTATATTATGCAATCAGAAGTTCCAGTGAGATTGCAACTCACTCTTTCCTTTGGTTTAATCTTGGACATTCAGATCTTGCGATTACTCTCGCTGCGGGAGTCATTTATTATTTTCAATTTAAGGTCTCACAATCTAACATGACAACTGAGCAACAAAAACAAATGAAAATGGTGGGACTTATGTCACCTTTAATGATTGTTATGGTTTCATTTAACGCACCTGCTGCCCTTCCATTATATTGGACAGTTGGAGGAACGTTTTTGATCCTGCAAACATTACTAGCTAAAAAAATGTACCAAACTAAGATTAAAAGTTCACCACAATTAGAAAAATAAAAGTTTTCTTGCGTCTAACTTCATTGGACAGGCGTTTCCTTATAAAAAAGAGGCTGTTAGCATTTATTTGCTTACAGCCTCTTTTGATTATTGGTTTTAAAAATATTCCTTATAAAATCCACCAATTTTTCCTGAATTATCGATAATGAAATAAAATTCTTCTGTTTCATTCTTCACTTCATATGTTTTACCAGCCGTTAATGCTTGGTTTACCACATATTTTTTTGCATTTGTATGAATACAGGTTACCTTCTTTATTGACTCACGATCGTGCCATGCTTGATGGATCAATGTTTGCAACTCCTTAGTAAATTATTTTCCTTTCAATTATAAGAACTTAAACCCCAAACAGCAACATAAAATAATATTATTTAGGCGGATGTAATTTGTCAAAAATTTTACACAATTCAAAAAAATTTAGGGTTTTCAAACTCCATAAAAACATTTACAATAAATTAATATTAAAGATTTCCTTAAAACCGAGGAGGAATGCAAATGAAAATTATGAGTAATGAGCAGTTAGTCGTCTCGTATCGTGATGCATTGAAGTCGGAAACAGATAAGGATTGGATCAAGCTTTTAAAAGAAGAAATTCAAAGACGTGGTTTAAGACCGTTTAAAAGTAGATAACATTCAAAACCACCGCTGCTAATACAGCGGTGGTTTTTTTCAAAGGCTGGTTTTCGAAGTGGCTACTGGACCGACCAAATTGCACGTGTAACTGTTGCAAAAATCAAAAGACAGTTTAGCACCGCCAAATAAATAAACCGACTAATGTCGGTCTAAGGGAAATCCATGAAAGAAAAGTCTTTAATTGATTGTGGATGTTTTCTCTTCTCCGCAAGAGACGATTCGATTATTTCCTTCATCTCCATCGGTAACTCCGATTCTCCACACCATAAACACTGCTTAAACCTAGCTCCAGTTAGAAAAACATCTATTCCATCTTCACTTGGAAATGCGACATTAACCTCATAATTTGAAAAACGATGTGAACTGTGCTTGATTTCATGCATTATTTTACTTCCCTTCATAAATTAAATAATCTTCTCTATATTCATTATATACCAAATTTTCAGTTTTCATGTATGCCAAATACATGGAAAAATTGACGAAATTCGGAAATATCTAATGAGAAAGAGAATTTACTTCTTTTTTCGTACTTTTTGATTTTGAAATCTTCCTGCCATGCATAAAATAATAAATTAGAATACCAGCTATCACAAAAACAGAACCCGATTGATAAATCACTTGGAATCCAACCTTGTTAATGGCTAAGCCCACCACAAAAGAACCTATCCCTATACCTAAATCGAAAATGGAAAGGAACGTTGCTGTTGCTAGCCCTCTTCGTTTAGGGGGTGAATACTGAATGGCAATCGTTTGGAAACTCGGAAAAGCTGTACCCCACCCTATTCCGATCAATGCTGCCGATAAGATAAATATAATGGCAGAACTTGTAACGCCTAATACGTACATACCAACTCCAAAACAAATTAGGGCAGGATAGATAATCCAATTTTCGCCATATAAATCAAACCATTTACCTGTAAAAGGTCTTGATAATAAAAGCACAACCGCATAAACAACGAAGAAAAAGCTTGAAACATTAGTGAGTCCTATTTCATTGGCATATACAGATACAAAAGAAAGAACTGACGAATAGACCACCGCAAAAATGGCACCTATTATAGAGATAGGGACTGCTGATGACTCAAACAGATCCTTTAATTGTAATGAAGTAGTATTTAAGCTGTTTTTTTGTTTGGGCAGGTTTATAACTAATCCAAATACTAATGAGAATAATGTACTAACTATGCAAATTAAAAACATTATCGTGGTGCTCCAGTGATTCATGACGGTAAGACCTATAAAGGGGCCTAAGACCATCGCAATAGTGGAGGAAAGGACAAAGTACCCCATTCCTTCCCCTCTCCTTGAATCTGGGATAATATCCGCGACAATAGCACCTGCAGCTGTAGTAGTCATTCCAAATCCTATTCCATGGAACAACCTTAGCAGTAATAAACCATTCATTGTGTCGGGAACGAAATAAAAACCTGAGGAAACACCAAATATTGTTAACGCGCAAATTAATATAACTTTTTTACCGAATCTCTCCAACCAATATCCAGTAAATGGACGAATGATAATGGCTGAAAATAAGAAGACGGTTGTTAGTAATCCAGCTTTGACATTATTACTATGTAAATCATTGATTGCATAAATTGGTAAGGCCACTAACAGAATATAAAAAGTGAGAAACACAAAGAAATTTCCACCCGCGATTAGTAAAAAGTCCTTTGTCCATAAAGCTGTTTTTTTCATCATTAATCCCCTTCGTTTTCCTAAAGTTGGAATAACCACTTAGATATTAGAGTGGCTAGTTCCTTTCTTGCTGATTCTGGGTATGACTGTAGTAAATCTTCATTCATTCGAATAACAGCCTTTTCCCATTCTGGATAACTTGCGATAGCTCGATCCGATAACCTAATATACTTTTTTCGCTTATCTGTGCCATACTCTTGAATAACATAACCCTGGTTTGCTAGCCTTTTGATGGTTCTGGTCATCGGAGGTGCTTCAACGAATAAATAATTGCTAATTTCCTTTTGTGTTAATGTCCCTTTCCGCATTAATACAAATATGACCGACCACTGTGCACTATATAATCCAAATGGCTGTAAAACCTCATTTAACTTTTTAGTCAATTTTCTAGAAAGTTGATTGATTAAATGAAATAATTCATGATTGCCTGACATTGCTACCCTCTCCTTTTAGTTACCCAGGTAACTACATTCGCAAAAAAAGAACTATTCCTGGTTCGAAATAGTTACTTAGGTAAGTATAAGGTCATATTATTTAAATGTCAAAAACTTTTGTGGTAACTTGGATAGAAAACTTTCTTAGTGATTATAGTCCTTAATTGGATATGCTGTGATGCAAACATCCCTACCAAAGTTCGCAATGGAATGTATTTCAACATTTAGCGCTTCATTCATACTTTCGGAATCAACCCCAGCGAAAGGCGTTAAGGAATTCCTGCCACCTAAAAATTTTGGAGCCATGTACACTAAAAATTTATTAATCAAGCCAGCTTTTAAAAATGCGCCATTAAGCTCGCTTCCACCTTCAAGCAGGATATCCGTTACCCCTCTTTCAAAAAGCTTCTGTAAAACTATTTCTAAATCTAGCCCAGTATCGCCCTTGGTGACAAAGATAAACTCAACACCTTTTTCTTTTAATAAAGCCAGTTTATTTTGGTCTACTTCCTCCTGTGTAACTATCCATGTCTTCGCTTCTGTTGTATCTGTTAAATTCGCATCTAATGGAATTCTTAATTTTGAATCAAGGATTATTCTGATTGGGTTCTTCCCGCCTTCAGGTAATCGGGTTGTTAACTCTGGGTTATCAGCAAGAACTGTTCCAATTCCTACCATAATTGCATCTGTCTCATTACGAAGATGATGCACACTCTCGCGGGCTTCACTTCCTGTGACCCATTTAGAATGTCCATTATGGGCGGCAAGTTTACCGTCCAAGGTCATGGCCACTTTGGAAATAATATATGGGGTATTAGTCAACATATTATGAATGAATCTTTGGTTGAGCAATCGGGCTTCTTGCTCCATTAAGCCCACCTCTACCTCAATACCTGCCTCTTGAAGGATTTTGACTCCTCTTCCAGCAACTAAAGGATTGGGATCCTTCATTGCAATTACAACCCGCCGGACTCCAGAATTTTTGACCAACTCTGCACAAGGTGGCGTTCTCCCATGGTGCGAACATGGCTCCAAAGTTACATACAAAGTGGCATCTTTAGCATGTTCACCTGCCATTCGAAAGGCATGTACTTCTGCATGTGGTTCACCTGCTTTTCGATGAAGACCTGAGCCAACTACCATTCCTTCTTTGACGATTACGGCTCCGACTAATGGGTTAGGATTGGTCTTTCCCTTTGCAGTTGCGGCTAATTCTAAAGCAAGATTCATAAAATATTGATCTGTTTTCATTTCCTAAGCTCCTCAAATCGTTATTCGTTTTGGTTCTGGTATGTGGCCAGATTTCTGAATCTTCGTTTCAAGATAGTTACGATTATAATCGCTTATATCTCCCCATAATGGAAGATGTGAACTAACAGATAAACCTTTTTCCTTTAGGGCTAATAGTTTTTTAGGGTTGTTGGTAATGAGAATGACAGGTTTTGACCGCAACTCCTGTAAAACAAATATAGGTTCATCGTATGAACGAAGATCATCATCAAATCCTAATGCCAGGTTTGCCTCAACAGTATCATATCCCTCCTGTTGTAACAGGTAAGCCAGTGATTTCGAGAAAAGTCCTATTCCTCTGCCTTCATGGTGAGCTAAATAAAATAGCGCTCCATGGCCATTTTCCACAATCATTCTTAATGATTGATGTAGTTGATATCCACAATCGCAACGTTTACTACCGAAAATATCTCCAGTATGACAAATGCTATGGAAACGCACTAATGATTGATCGTTGTTTTTAAAATCACCATACACTAAAATTGAGGACTGCTGCAAGTCAGCGAGTTGAGCAGTTGAAATGGACTCAAGAATTGCACTCTTATCCTTTTTCACCATTGCCCCTTTTAAGGATAACCAAGTATACCAACTAAATGTATTCACTTCATTATCCATTTGAACAGGTAAATCAACTGGACCAACTAAGCAAATAGCCGATTGACTACTTATATTTATGATCGTCATTTTTTCTTTTAGGATATTTTTAATATTAATAGATAGCATGTTGTCACCACCACTCTTTTTGCTATTTTACTTACATTATGTAACTTAGTATAAAATAGTAAACAATATGCGTCAAGTAATAAACCTTATTAATACGATTGAATTAATTGAACTTTAAATGTCGAAAGGGAAGGAAAAATAATTGTTACTTTTAAAAAAGTACCGCTTTTTACTTATCATACCTTTATCTTTAATTAATTGTCCCCCACTTTGCTTGAAGAAAGGTGGGAGAATAATGAAGTTTTCAAAATACTAATGTTTAGATTATTTTTTTAATAAAGTGAATATTTAATAAAAATAATTGACTTTTCAATAGGTTTTATAGTAAAGTTTAGAAAAAATTAAATAATTTATTTTCTTATCCAGAGAGGTCGAGGGTATGGCCCTATGACACCTCAGCAACCATCAATGTTTTTTTCATTGAAAAGGTGCTAACTCCAGCAAGTTTTATAAAACTTGAAAGATAAGAAGAACGGCTGATTTTTCATTAAACACTAAAGTCTTCTTCTTACAAGAGGGCTTTTTTTTATTTTTTCTACGAAGGAGTGGCGGCCATGTACAAAATTGATACAGTACTAGCACAAATTGGTAATCGGAGTGAACAAACAACAGGAACAGTGAATCCACCAGTTTATTTTTCAACAGCATATCGACATGAAGGAATAGGGCAATCAACAGGTTTTGACTATATCCGTACCGGGAATCCAACTCGTCAAATCCTTGAGCAAGCAATTGCAAACTTAGAAAATGGCGACCAAGGCTATGCTTGCAGTTCAGGAATGGCCGCCATCCTAACCATCCTTTCCATTTTTCAAGCAGGAGATGAATGGATTGTTTCCAAAGACTTGTATGGTGGGACCTATCGCCTATTGGAGCAAGGCTTTAAAAAATGGGGATTAACAAGTCATTATGTTAATACCACTAACCCTGTGGAGATATCTAAATATATTAATCTTAAAACAAAAGCGATTTTTCTTGAAACACCAACAAACCCATTAATGGAGCAAACAGATATTAGTGCCGTTGCTAAACTCGCAAAAGACCATGGGATATTATTGATCGTTGATAACACGTTCTTTACACCGCTTCTTCAACAACCAATCAATTTAGGTGCAGATATTGTCATCCAT
>CAURFY010000038.1:0-12019 GCA_963524115.1 uncultured Bacillus sp. | reverse complement strand
CTTGTATTAACATATTATCGAAGGTAGATTTGGAAGTCAATAAAAAAACGAAAGCGACAACAGCAGCGAAAATATAATATTTCAAATAAAAATAAGGACCATGATTAGCTCATGGCCCCTTAGTTTCTGCTATTTTAAGAAGATAAAGTAGAGAACGAAAATTACAAAGAATATATACATGATCGGGTGAACTTCTTTTCTTCGTCCACTCACGATCATTGTGATTGGATAAAAGATAAATCCAATTGCGATACCTGTTGCAATACTATAGGAAAGTGGCATAGCAATCATTGTTAAGAAGGCCGGAACCGCAATTTCAAAGCGAGACCATTCAATATTCGAAAGTGATGATACCATTAATACCCCAACGATAACTAAAGCTGCTGAAGTTACCGGAGCCGTAATAACTGATAATAATGGGAAGAAAAATAATGATAAGATAAACATTGCAGCTGTTACAAGTGATGCAAATCCAGTTCTTGCTCCTGCTGCAACCCCTGCTGATGATTCAATGTAAGATGTTGTTGTTGATGTACCAAAAATTGAACCCACAAGAGATGCAATTGAATCCGCGAATAAAGCTCTTCCAGCATTCGGAAGCTTATTATCCTTCATTAAACCAGCTTGATTAGCAACCGCTACTAACGTACCAGCATTATCGAAGAAGTCGACGAATAAAAACGTAAGGATGACGACTAACATACTTGATGTATAAAATGAACTATCTCCAAATGAGCTAAAGACTGCTCCAAATGTTGGTTTAATACTAGGAATTGTATCCACTACTTTATTAGGAACCTTAATTAAGTTAAAAATCATGCCGACAATAGCCGTAATAATCATACCGTAGAAAACGCCGCCACTTATCTTCTTTGTCATAAAGATTACTGTAATAACAATCCCAAAAATAGCTAGTAATGTATTTCCGTTTGTTAAATCTCCTAAGCCAACAAGAGTTGCATCGTTATTTACGATAATTCCTGCGTTTTTAAGACCGATAAATGTAATGAACAATCCAATCCCAGCACCAACTGCATGCTTTAATTCAATTGGAATCGCATTGATAATTTTTTCACGAAGACCTGATAGTGTTAAAAGTAAGAAGAAAACACTGGATATAAGAACGGCTCCAAGTGCATGTTGCCAAGGGACTCCTCCACCAAGAACGACTGTATATGCGAAAAATGCATTCAATCCCATTCCAGGTGCGAGAGCAATTGGAAATTTCCCTAAAAGACCCATGATGATAGAACCGACCGCTGCAGCAAGTGCTGTTGCTACAAAGACTGCTCCATGATCCATTCTTAAGGCATCAGGTAAATCAGTAACATCTGCAAGTGTTAAGGTTAAGGGATTAACCACCAAAATATAGGCCATTGCTAAAAATGTTGTGAGTCCACCCAAAATTTCACGACGATAAGTTGTACCAAGCTCTTCAAACTGAAAAAACTTTTTCATTGTCTTCCTCCTCATGTTCTTTTTAAAATAAAAAATGCTCCGAGTGCGTCCGGGAGCATAGACATGAGGTAGCAAAAAAAATAGGGCGGAATAATAAAAATAATATCAAAATACAAATCCCCATTTTTAAACTATACCTCGTAGTCAAGCTATTTACGGCAGCTCGGTAGAAACTCTTGGGCCATATTCCCAATATTATACGACGTATTACATTATTTTATTTAGCACTTTTTTATATTACTATATCACCATAATACCGTCAATAAAAAAAACGAACATTTTTCATGTTCGTTTTTTTAACGTTCGTATTTTACTCCCATTCAATAGTTGCAGGTGGTTTGCTGGTAATATCATAAACGACTCGATTTACATGGGCAACCTCGTTAACAATTCTAGTAGAAATTGTTTCAAGTACTTCCCAAGGAATACGCGCCCAATCGGATGTCATCCCATCAATCGAAGTGACAGCGCGGATTCCAATCGTATAGTCATAGGTTCTGGCATCTCCCATTACCCCTACACTACGAATATCTGGTAGGACAGTAAAGTATTGCCAAATATCACGTTCTAATCCGAAATTTTTCACTTCTTCCCGTAAGATCGCGTCCGATTCACGAACAATCTCCAATTTATCTTCAGAAATTGCACCAAGAACACGAATACCTAATCCCGGTCCAGGGAATGGCTGTCTCCAGACAATTTCATCAGGGATACCCAGCTCAGTTCCAAGTGCACGAACCTCATCTTTGAAAAGCGTATTAAGTGGCTCAATTAAGGTAAATTGCATATCTTCTGGTAGTCCGCCCACATTGTGATGGGATTTAATCGTTTGTGCTGTAGCAGTACCACTTTCGATAATGTCTGTATATAAAGTTCCCTGCGCTAAGAAATCAATCCCTTTAAGTTTTGTTGCTTCATCATCAAACACATAGATAAACTCATTGCCAATAATTTTTCGTTTTTGCTCTGGATCAGAAACGCCTTCTAATTTTGACATGAAACGATCTCTTGCATCTACTTTAATAACATTCATGTGGAACCCTTCAGCGAAAGTCTTCATTACGCTGTCAGCCTCGCCTTTACGTAATAAACCGTGATCCACGAAAATACAAGTTAATTGATCGCCAATCGCTTTATGAATCAATACGGCAACAACGGAAGAATCAACGCCACCGCTTAATGCACAAAGAACCTGCTTATCGCCAACCAATTCACGGATTTTGGCCATTTCTACATCAATGAAATTTCCCATTGACCAATTATTGCTACAGCCACAAACACCAAAAACAAAATTCTTAAGCAATTCATTGCCATAAATAGAATGGCGAACTTCAGGATGGAACTGAACAGCGTATAAATTCCGCTCTTCATCACTCATTGAAGTTATTGGGCATCCTGGACTTGTTGCATCAACTGTGAAACCAGCTGGTGCCTCAGTGACTAAATCGCCGTGGCTCATCCACACAACTTGCTCGGCTGGTAAATCCGTAAACAGTCGGGTTTGATTCTCTACCTTAATTTCCGCTTTTCCATATTCCCGTTGATTTGCTTGCTCCACTTTCCCATCGAAATGGACAGTCATTAATTGCATACCATAACAAATCCCAAGAATCGGCAAACCTAATTCAAAAATCTTTTCATCACAGCGAAATGAGTTTTCATCATAAACACTGTTTGGTCCCCCAGAAAAAATAATGCCCTTTGGGTTCATTTGCATAATTTCTTCAGCTGTAATCGTGTGTGGGTGTAGTTCACTATACACACCAAATTCCCGAATGCGACGGGTAATGAGCTGATTGTACTGGCTTCCGAAATCGAGTACGATGATTTTTTCTTGATTTTGAAACTCCGTTTTTCCTGTCACTCTAAAGACACCTCTTTAAATAAAATAGTCTTGCTCCTAGATTTCCCTAAACCTAATAAAAAAACTAGAATTCTCCCCTTTTTTTAGAAAAGCAGAATTCTAGTATAGGTGCAATATACTGATCAATCTGCCTTCATAGTCAAATCATTTACGGTGATTTGGTAGAAACGTTCGAACCATATCTTCGAGTATATATGAAGGTTGCTATGTTAGTTCCTAGATTATTTTATCAATACAATAATTTTCAGGTCAAGCAATTGTCATTTTAATTAATTTTTCCCACGATTCCCTTAACTTCCTCCAACTATCTTTCGGGAGTTTTCCACTATACATATAGTGCTCATAGCATGAAGTTAGCCTACCCATCTCATTCGATGAAAAATAGCGATCAACGTATTGAGCATAGTCACGTAATGTTTGATTTTCCTTTCGGATCAAGCCTTGCCGCTCAAGCTGCTTTAACAAAGCCATATAAGCTTCCGGAAAATGCTCATCAGAATCGCTGCTTCGCTTATATCTCCAAATATAAATTTGAGGAAGCCACCTAGCACGATTTTTATAAAATGCTACAATCCCCACAACAAAGAAAGTACAGCCAATCATAATCCACTTAGCTATTTTAGCAATATTTCCTTTAATATTTAACCAGACGCCAACATTTTTTTCAGTTGTACTCTTTTCCATTTTAGAAGGCACTGATTCTATCTTATCCATCTCTACTGGTTCTGTGATGTTTGCATCCTGATCATTATCAAAATTAAATTGGGTATAATTTGAAGCACCCTTGGTTGGCTCAAACGGCACCCAGCCGACATTAGGGAAATAAACCTCTACCCATGAATGAGCATAGTCATTGGTAATCTCAAAGATCTTTTTACTGTCCTCAGCTAACCCTTTATATTCCCCCTCGGTATAACCCTTTACCCACCGCGAAGGGATTCCAAGTGTCCTTAACATGACAACCATTGAGGTAGAAAAATTATCACAATACCCTTGTTTTGAAACAAATAAAAACTGATCAACATAATCGTCATCAATACCAGGTTTCATTACATCGACTTTTTCATAGGAATATTCAGATTGATCAAAGTAATTTTCTAAAGCTCGAGCTTTATCAAACCAGGTCTCTTTTCCAATTGTAATTTCATGGGCAAGCTCGCCAACCCTTGGTGGTAATGATCCAGGGAGTTGAGTAAAATGATTTAGTAGCTCGGAGTCAATTTCCACTGTTTCCATTAATGCTTTGGCACTAAATACAGGTATATCGTACGTAAGAGCATACTGTTTAAGCGATTTTCTTTTAGTTTCATCTATAAAATTGATTTTTTCCGTAACCGGATTCATTTCAAATGAGCCGTTTGATTTTGCGTTAATCCTCTTAACTCCCCTGGGGTAAACAATGTATGAAAGAGGCTCTGTATTGATGATGGTTGCCGATTCCTCACTAGCTTCTACTTCTTTTGAAAAAGACTGCAAAGGGACGATATCAGTTTGTGTGAAAGGTAGCCTCGCAATATTACTACCTGATGTAGAAGCCACCCAACCCTTTCCTGTATACACATCCTTTGTTTCCACCTTCCAATAATGGCTTGAATCTACTTCCGCTTGAAACAATACTTTGTGATCACTAATAAATGGTCCGCCAAGCTTTGAATCATCGGATCTGTAACCACTGTGCTTAACTCCACCACTTTTCTGAGCATACGACTTAAAAAATGGAACCGGATCAGGCCAAATTGGAGTTGGCTTTGGTACAGCAAACCCGATGGCAACACTCAATGCAATCAACGTAAGTAGTGGAATCATCCATTTTCGAGTAAACGATACCTCTTTTTTACCTCCTTCTTTTTCTATCAGACGGTAAAAAGTCAGCATCCCCATCATCGTAAAACCAGAAAGAATGGTTCTAACAATCGCCCAATCTGCTCGATAGGGAGTAAAAGTATCTAAAACCGTAATATAGAGAATCGTCATCAAGAGAAAAATAAAGATATTTCTTTTTATAAATAACCAATATCGGACCAAATAACACATGATCCACAGTAAAATAAAAAAGAGCAGGCTTCGAAAGATATTTGTTAAGTTTGCCCACTCTGCCCTCAAGACCAAATGAACATTTTCAAAAAGGTCTGTGATGAAGGGAACAAGCCATGAAAACTTGAAAAATGGGTCGTCAAAGTATAAGTAATGAAGAGCAACCAATATATATACACTTTGAATAAAGAATCTTAGCCATAAACGAACATTTATAAAAGACAAAAACAAATTTAGGGCGATAAAGCTGATGAAAATACCGATATTCCCCGTGTCAGTCAGCCTTTCTAGCGGTCTTATCCACTCCCAAAGCAACAGGAATCCCAAACCATAAAACAGGAACGTCACAAAATCTTTCTTTCCAGTATAGGAAGTCATCCTCTTCCCACCTCCAGCAACGCATTGGAAAAATGGTGTTCATGAATCATCACCACTTTAACCCCTCTTGCGGCAGCCATTGCAGTCAGAATTCGTTCACGATCGGCAGCCGCTTCATTTTCTCCTTTAAGAAGAAAAATGAGACAAGAGCTTTCCTGCTGTGCAAATAGGCTAGCATTTTCAATGAGCGATTTAGACAATTGGGCGGTAATCAGGATAATTGAGCCATTTCCATGAATGGGAAACCGCTCAGATTGAACTACTCGATCAAGTGGAACCGGACTGTCATCTTTCATGATGGCAAGCCCAAAAAAAAGCTGCTGCAAATGAACTTCGCCGCCGCGAATCGGGATCTTCACTCGTTCCTTTGCGGAAGCAAGCAAACCTACCTTTCCACCTCTACGTAAAATAGACCTAATCAATGAGGCTGCAAAAGAAACGGTCAGTTCAAAGTGCTGATCAGGAGCACAATCAATAATTACAACAATGTCATGAGACTGTCGTTGTTCAAATTCCTTCACCATCATCTCATTTTTCTTAGCGCTAACCTTCCAGTTAATCCAAGAGAAGCGATCACCATACTGATAGTTTCGAACTCCGGTTGCCATCGTTGTATCCCTTTGAATTTGTTCCTTTGTCACAGCCAAGCCGTGGTCAAAATCGGATCGAATTGGGCGATAAACCATTTCCTCATATGTAGGATAGACGATGATTTTATCGTTAACAGGAAGAGTGACCTCTTTTTCGATTAAACCAAACAGGTCCCCGGTCTTGACAAGAATGGACTTAAATAGGTGTTCACCGCGTGTAAGCTCATGTAATGAATAGGAAAAGGATAATTGTTTTGTAAAGATAGGGAATAAGATTACTTTCTGCCTTTCCCCTGAATTGGGCTGCGTGAGTGAACTAGGCAGACAATCCTCGACAATTAGAAAAAATAGCGGAAATGAGTGTTTCCGAGAAAGGGTGACTTTTATTTCTAAAGTTTCACCGAATGTAAATTCCTTTTTTGAAAAAATCCTGCTGGCAAAAATATCTCCAAGGGGGTAGCATGCAATGGCCAGCGCGTAGATGGCAAAAGGTAAAAAACTGAACAATAAAAACCAGCTGACAAAACCGCCTTGAAACATGGCGTATAAAAATGTGATGATCATCAATAGGATTAAGAGCACTAGTTTCCAAATCTTTTTGACTTGTCTCCACATCTCACACAAACCTTTGAATCGGTACTGGAATTCTGGCGATAACAAGGTTGATGACTTCTTCAGTAGATAGTCCTTCGAATTTCGCTTCCGATTTTAAAATCATTCGGTGCGCAAATACAAATGGCGCCAAATATTGAACATCATCTGGGAGGACAAAGTCCCTTCCGTTCATAAATGCAAATGCTTGAGCTGCTTTCATTAAAGCAATCGAACCCCTTGGACTTACCCCTAAATAAACACTGGCATGCACCCTTGTTCGATCCGCTATAGTCACGATATATCGCTTAATGAAATCATCCACGTACACATCTCTTGTTTTTGACTGGAGTTCTCGAAGTCCCTCTAAGCGAATCACTGGCTCCAAGTCTTGAATGGGTGGATTCTGTTGCGCTCGGTTTAGCACTTCCATTTCTTCAGCCAGGGCTGGGTAACCCATTTTCATTTTTAATAAAAATCGATCTAGCTGGGCTTCTGGAAGAGGGTAGGTTCCTTCATATTCAATTGGATTTTGGGTGGCCATGACAAAGAAAGGCTGTTCAAGTGGATGGGTTATTCCATCTATCGTTATACTGCTCTCATCCATTGCTTCTAATAGGGCAGATTGTGTTTTAGGAGAAGTGCGGTTAATTTCATCTGCTAAAATGATGTTCCCCATCAGTGGGCCCGGTCGAAAATGGAAATCTAGCTCCTTCGGATTATAAATCGAAATTCCCGTTACATCTGAAGGAAGTAAATCCGGTGTAAACTGAATACGATTAAAGGATGCCCCTATTGATTTTGCCAACGCCCGCACCATCATCGTTTTACCGACTCCCGGAACATCCTCTAATAAAACATGTCCTTGCGCTAATAAAGCGACAAGACATAACTCAGCTTCATTTCGTTTCCCGATCATCACCTTCTCGATATTTTCGATAATCCTTATAATCATTGGATTCATTTGATCATGTTCCATCCTCTTCCTCCTATCATTCAGCTCTATATTTCTTGCTATTAAAATAAAGCCGAATTTTCACACTGCGATACTTTGTATATTCGCTTTGGGCAAAAAAAATCCTGTCCTTCACAATAGTAAAAAATGGTTTATTCTATTAATTGTGACAAATTAACTGTCAAATTATGATAATAGTGCTAAAATTATGATAACCTTTCAAATTAATATGAAGGAGGAAAAATCTTGAACAAGTACCTGTTTATTACGACTAGAACAGAGAATTTTGACCCAGAACAGATTCCTGCTCACTATGAATATCTTAATCGCCTAAAAAAAGAAAATAAATTAGAAATGTATGGCCCTTTCAGTGATGCTTCCGGAGGCGCTTATCTAATCCGTGCAGGATCATTAGAGGAAGCAAAAAAAATAGGACATGCAGATCCAATTATAAAAACTGGCTCCTCAACGATTGTTGTGAAAGAGTGGATGACGAAATAAAGGAACCCCGACTTTTTGTGTTTGAACCTATTAAGCCTAAAACTAGATAAAAACCAAAAGAGCAAACCCAGTAAAGGTTTGCTCTTTTGGTTTAACTCTTGCTATAACATCTTTAGTGTAAGAAGCTCCCTTATTTTCAGGAGCAATTCAACTGTTCTTCTTCCATCCCGATTCGGTAAGATTTAGTGTAAATGATTAATTATTCGCGATTAGTTACGGAGGAAGAAGTTCTCACATAATTGGCCAAATTCATCTTTTTTCTCAATTTGAGTCCAATGACCACATCTTGAAAATATATGTAACTCCGAATTTGGAAGTAACTCTAATAATCTTAAACTCGTTTCTTTATATGGAATAACGATATCATCTTTACCATGAATCATTAATACTGGGTGATTAATTTGTTTAATTAGTTCCTCTGATAATGCTAATTGATCAAGTTTTTCCTGTCTAGGTTCAGCGAACATGGCAGAAAATGTTTCTTGAAGACCTGGTTCAATGCTTGCTTTATAACGTAATTCTGCCAACTCATCCGTGGCAAATTCTTGATTATAGGCAAAAATCTCTAAAAGTCTTTTCATATTCTCAATACTCGGTTGATAACCCCATACCTTATCTAAACCGTAAGTTATTGGAAATGATACCGCAGCAGCACCCATTAATACCATTTTTCCAACCAAATCGGGTCTTTTATTAGCAATGTGCAGTGCTAGTGCTCCACCTAGAGAGTTCCCTATGATGTGCATACGATTTTGGCCAATTTCTTCAATAAAATGAATCAAGTGTTCCGTCCATGTTTCAACATTGTACTCAATACTTTCTGGTTTTTCTGTATAACCAAACCCAACAATATCAGGTGCAAACACATGGAAGTTTTCCGATAATTTCGGCATAATTAATCTCCAATTCGCCCATGCCGTGACTCCTGGACCTGAACCATGAATCAATAGTACAGCCTCGCCTTGTCCACTTTCGTGATAATGAGTTGATATACCGTTTACATTTAAATATTTAGAAATTGAATCCATCTAAATCACCTCGGAGTATAATTTAATAAGTTCTAAACTGAATAATTTAAATATTCAGATAAATAAACTTAATAAAATAATAACTCTTAATCGCATAAAAATCTAATAAAACATCGTCAAATCTATTGTTACAAGAAAATTCCCCTTTTTCAAAAAGGCTCTGTTATAACTAAATGTTGATTTCACTGACTTTGAAAAATAAACGGAAAAATTCCGTTTAAATTGGGAAATACCCATATTCCCTTAAAAATAAGGGAAGTTTTTCCGTTTATATGATCCAAATCTTTGGATTTTGTCTTATTTAGAGCTGTTAATCGGAATATCTCCGCTTATATCTGCTTCTTAAGATACCTCTATATACATTAGCCGGAAATTCTCCGCCTATGAATTCTCATACCTACACGAAAATCAACAATGAATAATAACAGAGCCTTCAAAAAAAAAGGTGTCCCAAAAGCAAGACTTTTAGGACACCTTATCATTACCATTAAACCATATCATTGACGCAACTCACATTGTGCTAATGTCAATCACGAATCGATACTTCACATCTGAAGCTAATACTCGTTCATATGCTTCATCAATTTGATCGGCTGAAACAACCTCAATTTTAGGAGCAATATTATGTTTTGCACAGAAATCCAACATTTCCTGAGTTTCACGGATGCCTCCAATCATTGAACCTGCAAATGAACGGCGATGACCGATGAGAGAAAACACATTTACTGCCAATGGCTCTGCTGGAGCACCAACATTTACTAGAGTACCATCTAGCGTTAACAGTGAGAGGTAAGCACTAATGTCGATTTTTGCACTTACCGTATTTATAATCAGGTCAAAAGTACCAGCAAGTTTTTTAAATGTCTCAGGATCACTTGTCGCATAGTAGTCGTCGGCACCGAATTGCAAACCATCTTCTTTTTTCTTCAATGATTGAGACAGAACGGTAACTTCTGCACCCATGGCGTGTGCAATCTTAACAGCCATATGACCAAGACCACCCATACCAACAACCGCTACTTTCTTGCCCGGACCAGCTCCCCAATGATTTAGTGGAGAGTATGTGGTAATACCTGCACACAGTAATGGTGCTGCGACATCAAGCTCTATTGTTTCAGGAATTTTAACTACGAAATCCTCAGTTACGACAATGTGGGTAGAATAGCCACCTTGAGTTGGCTCGCCGTATTTGTCAACACCAGCGTAGGTAGGAATATTTCCTTTTAGACAGTATTGTTCCTCTCCGTTACGGCAGTTCTCACATTCACCACAGGAGTCAACCATACAGCCGACCCCAACTCGGTCCCCAATATTGTACTTTGTAACATTAGGTCCAACAGCCGTGACAATTCCTGCAATCTCGTGTCCAGGTACCAGCGGATAGTTCACTGCACCCCATTCGCCATGAGCAGTATGGATGTCAGAATGGCATATTCCCGCATATTTAATTTCAATCAGAACATCATGGAAATCAAGATCGCGTCGTTTAATTTCAGCAGCTCGAAAAGGTTTGTCTGGACCGTCGACAGCTCGTGCTTTTGCAGTTATCATTTATAAAACCTCCTATAATTTTGTCTTTTCAAGAGAATGCGCTTATACCGGATTAAAATAAAGAACGCATTTAAATTTCCCCATCATTCATTTCTATCCAAACTTTTTTCTCTTGTAAAACTATGTTAAGCCTTATAGTTAACTCTAGGTCAAGTGATTAGTTTTTATTCCTTTTAAAGATCCCTGTTTCATATCATCTATTAATCTAACCTGAGCTAACTACATTCTTTTTAAGTAGATGTATATCCGTTAAACAGAACCAATTTCTACTTCCCTATTAGATCACTTTGACATTCAGCCATTCTCGTGATAAAATCCGTTCAAATCATAGAGTTAACTCGAAGTCTATACTAAAAAAGGAAAAGGAGATTTATAATGAAGACATATTCTATTAGCGAAGTTGCAAAAGAATTGAATCTTACACCATATACCTTGCGTTACTACGACAAGGAGGGACTTATGCCCTTTGTAGAACGGACATCCAGCGGAACACGATTGTTTAAAGACTCCGATATCGGCGCTTTAAAAGTAATTGAATGTCTGAAATCCACTGGGATGCCCATTAAGGGAATTAAAAACTTCATTGATTGGTGTTCTGATGGGGATTCCACGTTGCAGCAAAGATATCACATGTTTTTGGAACGAAAAGCTATTGTAGAAGTACAGATGGAAGAACTAAAAAAAACAATGGAAGTCATTGAGCATAAATGCTTATATTACAAAACTGCATTGGAAGCAGGAACAGAAGATATTCATAAAAACGATAAAGAAGAGCTTCCCGAAACTAATTAATAGAATTGGGTACACAATACGTCGTATTGATAGGAATCCTATTTGGCTTTATGCTCCTGTCTTGCTTTCTTTTATTAGATTTTTTAAGGTCTAATAAAATTTACGAAGATTAGTAACCCAAAATGGAGGTTTTAAAATGTCAAAGGATATAAAAGTTGCACTTGTCACCGGAGGGAATCGGGGAATTGGATATGAGCTGGTCAAACAATTGGCGTTGATGGGTTTTGAGGGTAGTTTGACAAGTCGAGATCCTGAGATGGGTGATGAGGCGCTGGTG
>CAURFY010000037.1:0-12180 GCA_963524115.1 uncultured Bacillus sp. | reverse complement strand
AATACATTGCACCTATATGAAATCCAGTAACAAGACCTACAGTCCCTAAGCTATGTCCATGATGCATCATATGAACTGGTGTCATTGTCATAATAGCTACCATTACAATTTGAGTAAGAACCATAATCGTTGCACCAACGATTATACCTCTTTTATTTTCTGTATGTTTAGTTGTTGCCAAATGTCCTTTATCACTACGTTCTTGGTTAGTCGCTTCTATCGTTCTTGCTATAACTAATGGATCTGGACGAAGCATTAGAAATAAGACAACACCTGCTAAGATATATGCTGCTGCTGCCAAAATGAAAGGACCAGCAAGTGATGGAACACCAATAGAAAGGGCAAAATCGCCCATCACCTCTACTAAATTTGGACCTGCAACTGCACCAAATGTTGTAAAAACCAGCGTAATACTAATAGCAGTCGCTCGCTGTTTACTATTCGCTAAGTCCGTACCCGCATAACGAGCTTGTAAATTTGTTGCTGACCCTGCACCATAAACAAGGAGGGAAATAAATAACAGAAAAACACTATTCATTATTGCAGCAGTTATGACCCCAATTGCTCCAAGTCCACCAAACATAAAACCAGTTGATAGACCTGTACGACGACCATATCTTTGAGAAAGTCTCCCAACAATTAAAGCTGCTCCAGCCGAACCTAGAGTAAGTAAACCTGAAGGAAGTCCAGCAAACGCATCAGTACCGAGCATTTGTTGTGCAAGAAGTGCACCTACGGTAACTCCTGCTGCTAACCCTGCACCACCTAAAATTTGTGAAATACTTACAACAAGTAATGTACGCTTGTATAACGATTTTTGATGTTCAGAAGAATTAATGTAACTTTGTAATCGAACTGATTGAACGTCTAACGCTTTTACAGTATCTTTGTTTAACATATCTAACCTACCTTTCTTGAAAATTATTCTCTATTTCTGGTAAACCTCCAACTAGATTTGAATCATCATAACACGCACAAAAAAACCATACAATATTATAATTGTATGGCAAACAATATTAGGTAAGATCGTTTAGTAAACTTTTAAGGATCATCAATCCTTGCTCAAGCTCTTCCAAAGTTTTTGGGGCACATACTGCAATCCTTACAGCCCTTTCTGGACAACTATTTCCAACTACAAAACGTTCAGCCGCATACACTTGTACCCCCTGATGTGCAGCTAACTCTTCAAATTCAGCACCTGTAATCTTTAACCTTTATTGCTCAAGGATTGAAGAATGAAAGTGAACAGGCTCTCCTGACTACAGCCTGCCAAAACAAAAAAATTGCAACACATTTAGCCAGGTGGATAAGGTGTGTTGCAATTCTTTACGTTGATTTGTGTTCTGACAATATTAGGATGGGGAGTCCCCAAAATTTTTTATATTTGGTTTATTTTTTCAAAAAGCTCAGATTTTTCTTCGTTAGTTAGCATTCTTTCTGCCATTGGAAATAGGACATTTTCTTCTTTAGAGAAATGATCAACAAGTGTTAAGTAGGCATTTTTTACTAAGCTGCTATCTTCCTTCATTTGCGCCAAGCTTAATGGTTCCGATTGACTGCTAGAATTCTCTAAAAATCTTCCAATCAAAGATTTTGCCTGTTCATGTTCATATTCCATCACAGCAACAGGTCCCATGCCAACTCCTAAATAAGTTTCCATCATTCTAAAAAGAACTTGTTCTTCTCTTTCCGAATGTGGACCAAGCTCAGCCATAAATATCTCCACCGCTGGTGTTAATTTCGAAAAATTCTCTTCGGCATCTTCATTCTGGTCTATTTTTGAACATAAATGGTTAAGTCCGTGTAATTTTTCTAAAAGTGGAATATGCTCCCTTTTTAATTGAGTTAGCCCCTCACAAAGTGACTCTGCCCCATTGCCATTTAATGAACTCATACATCCTTCCATACTCTCATACCCCTTTCATCTATGTTAATTAAAATAATAAACAAGTTTGAAATTATCCGTTGTGATGATCATCACGAATCACTTATATCCTTGAACGAAACACTTCCTTTTATTCAAACCAATATTTCTAGATAGATTATTATGATGCTTTAATTAATTTTCGGAATTTTTTTGCATTTATTGGATTTAACTTATTCATTCCATTCATATAATAAAAATAAAAATATTAATTAGGGGGAAACCGAATGCATTTTGGCACTTATCGGGAGTTTTATCCAAAATCATTAATATCCATGGGGGAAAAAGATCGAACGACAATTAATGATCAAGAATCAAGATTAACACACTGGCTCGTTTCACTCGAAGGGTATCCGAGACCTGAAGATGAGTACTATTTATGGGAGGTATCGATCTATCCTTCTGACATTGATGGGAGCTTTAATTGGAATACACCTCTATACAGATCCTCCCTCTTCGAGAGTTTCGACAAAGCCTACGAAGCGGCAATAAGGTTAGAAGAAAATTGTCAAAATGCAGAAGTGTCCATGATTGACTATATCGAAAGAATAAACTAACCTCTGCTTTACCCTCCTTTTTTTTTACTCATTTGTGAAATTATATACATACAGTAGGACAAAAAAAACTAACTTTCTAAAACTGACAAGGCAGTGTCGAAAGCTAGTTTCATAGGTCTCTTGATTATCCTTTTACCGAACCTGCCAATAACCCTTTTACAAAAAACTTTCCTAAAAAGATATAGACAAGTAGTGTTGGTAGTGCAGCAAGTAGCGCACCAGCCATCTGGACGTTCCATTGAACGATTTGTGATCCAGATAAATTTTGGAGTGCCACCATAATTGGTTGTTGATCCGATGTTGTGATGGTTACGGCGAATAGAAATTCATTCCAAATATTTGTAAATTGCCAAATGGCTACAACGACAAATCCTGTCGCTGATAGTGGCATCATAATATGCCGAAAAATTCGAAGAAAACCTGCTCCATCGATTTTCGCTGATTCAATCATCTCATCTGGAATCGAGGCATAAAAATTCCTGAACATTAACGTGGTGATTGGAATCCCGTACACAACATGTACAAAAACAAGACCTGTAATCGAATTATACAAACCAACATTCCTCAAAAATTGAATCATCGGAATTAAAATACTTTGATAAGGAATAAACATTCCAAACAACAAAAAGGTAAAGATCGTATCTGAGCCCTTAAACTTCCACTTTGAAAGGACATAGCCATTTAATGAACCTAATAAGGCAGACAAAAGTGTTGCTGGTATCACTAAGTAAAATGAGTTTAATAGATTCGGTGCAAGCTTAGTAAAGGCCATTGAATAGCTACTGAAATCTATACTTGATGGAAGTTTCCACATTTCCGCTAATGTTACTTCATCAAGCGACTTAAGACTAGTCACAATAATTACGTAGATAGGCATTAAATAGAACAAACTCAGACCGATTAGAAGTAAGTATAAAATTGATCTTGAAAGGGTTCGAAGTGCCATAACTATTCCCCCTTCCTGCTTGAGATAAGGTAAGGAACAATGAAGATTGCCACTGAAAGAAGCATGACGATGGCAATTGCTGCTCCATTCGCATAATAATTACCACGGAATGTGGTTTCAAACATATATACCCCGGGGACATCTGTTACAAAATTTGCCCCTGGGCCAGTCATGGCGTATATTAAATCAAAAATCTTTAATGATATATGAGCCATGATAATAATTACACTAACAGTGATCGGGCGTAATAAAGGAAAAATAATTTTGCGGTAAATTTGAAATTCTGATGCTCCATCCATTCGTGCTGCTTCTCTCACTTCATCAGGAATGCCTCTTAATCCCGCTAAATACATTGCTACAGAAAAACCGGTCATTTGCCATACTGCAGCAATGACAACTGCAATGATTGCCACTGGTATACCAAACTCGATCTTTCCCCATTTTAACCCTGCAAGGATTGTTGTGTCTGTATACCATCTGGAATCAAGCCCGAATTTCGCCAAAAACAGGTTAACACCTGTTGAGGGATTCAGAATCCATTGCCAAACAACGCCGGTCACTACGAATGATAGAGCCATAGGGAAAAAGAAAATATTTCGGAACAAGGACTCGGCTCGGATCTTTTGATCTAATAATATGGCAAGGAGTTGTCCGACAACAATGACGGTGCCAATAAATAGAATCGTAAAAATCAATGTATTTCTCAAATCAGCCTGGAATCGAAAATCTTGAAATAAATACAGATAATTTTTAAAGCCCGCAAACGAAAAATCAGGAACAAGTGAGTTCCAGTTGCTTAATGACACATATCCCGTCCAGCCGATAAAGCCGTAGACAAAAATAGCAATTAATATAATCGAAGGTAAAATGAATACAAAGGCGAGAGCTTGGTCAAGCGAAAGCTTTCGCTTTTTTTGGGGGATTTCGATTGAGGTGAGGATCTTTTCTGATCGACTAGTTTGAATTTGTTCCATCTGCTACCCCTCCACTAATAAGAAAAGCGCAAGGCGCCTGCCTATCGGCGACAAGTACAAGACGAGCCGGCCGGAAGGTCGCTCTTTGACCTTCTGGACGGATTGGCTTGTGACCTCGAGCCGATGGCGCCTGGAGCTAGACACTCATCTAAGTTCAAAAACTAATACTTTCTTACTTTATTAAAAAAGCGCAAGCGCCCTTTGAGCTAGACAATCCTCTAAATTTTTCTAATTATTTTATCATTAATGAAAAAGAGGAAGAGAGTTTTCTCATCCTCTTTTTCCGAACATTACTTCAACTCTTGTGCGGCTAATTTTAATGAATCAATAAATTGGTTTGTATCTTTTTGAGTAACAAAGATATTAACCGCTTGGTTTACTTTTGTTAAAAATCCTTCTGGAGCAGCAGAACCATGCGCTAAGCTTGGTGCTAATTCAGCTACTTTGAAGTCTTCAATTGTATCTTTTCCGTATTGATCATACTTAGAAACATCAGCATCAACACGTGCAGGAATAGATCCTTTTAATGGGTTAAATGCATCTTGTCCTTCAACAGAACCTAATACTCCAAGGAATTTCTTGACGTCTGCGGAATTTTTGATTCCTTTTGGTAATCCAAAAGTATCTGTAATAACCATAAACATTCCGTCAGTTCCTGGAGCCGTGATATACCCGAAATCTTCATTAACTTTTAATTTCAAGTCGTTTACTAAATATCCTTTAGCCCAGTCGCCCATTTCAGTCATAGCAGCATCACCTTTGGCTACAAGCTGAGTAGCATCCTGCCAGTTACGAGAGCTATGATCTTCATTGATATAACCAAGCATTTTTTTGTAAGTTTCAACAGCTGATTTAACCTTTGCATCATCAAAAGCTAATTCACCTGTCCATAATTGCTTGTACCCATCGGCTCCAAGTGTACCTAAAAGGACGTTTTCAAATAACATGGTTGCAGTCCACGGCTCTTTATCACCAAGGGCTAATGGGGTTACACCTTTTGCCTTAAGGGCATCAGCTGCTTTGAAGAATTCTTCAAAAGTTGTTGGTGGAGTTACGCCATTATCCGCAAAAACTTTTTTGTTATAGAATAATACGTTACCACGGTGAATGTTTACTGGTACGGAATAAATTTTTCCGTCTTTACTTACCATATCAATTAAAGATTGAGGAAATTTGTCCATCCAACCTTCTTTTTCATATAAATCGTTTAGTGGTTGCATTTTGCCAGCTGCTACCCAACCAGCGTTCAATTCTGCTCCGCCATGAACTTGGAAAGTTGCTGGAGGATCATTCCCTTGCATTCTGCTCGCTAAAACGGCTTTCGCATTTGTTCCAGCACCACCAGCTACAGCAGCGTTTTCAATCGGAATATCAGGATATTTTTCTTTAAATAATGCTAGTAAAGCTTTTAATCCGTCTTCTTCACCGGCACCTGTCCACCAGCTAAAAATATCTAGCTTCGTTTTTTCGCTGTCTTTCGTGTCTTTTTTGTCCGAAGAACTCGAATCTGTTTTAGAATTACAAGCAGCTAAAGAAAAAATAAGCATTAAAACAAGTCCTAATAGTATCCCTTTTTTCTTCACACTTCGTTCCCCCTATTTTTCTATTTAAGCGCTTTCATATAAAACTTAACATATTTTCTATGTGAATCTACTAAGTTCTTCCTGTAATATTTTGCGATTACCTTCACTATTTTGCGAAAAGGAAAATTAAAGGGGGATAATGTAATACTTAATTACCCTTTCGGTAATCACTTGGAGATACCCCAGCATATTTTTTGAAAACGCGACTAAAGTAATTGGGATCTTTATAACCGACCTCAAAACATATTTCTTTTAACGATTTTTCCGGATTTAGCATATGTCGTTTTGCATGGTCAATACGAATTTCCGTCAAAAAATCAATAAAGTTTAAACCAAAATGCTCTTTAAATAATTTACTAAAATAAAAAGGGCTTAGTTTAATATTGTCAGCAACTTCTTCAAGCGAAATAGCCTCCTTATAATGTTCTTCAATATATTCCTTGGCTTTAAAAAGCAGTCCCTTTTCATGATGGTGGTGGTGGTCGTAGACGTCCTCTTGGCTGACTCCTTTTTCTCTATTAACCATAAGATTAGCGATATGGTTTGCCCTATTAAGTTGTTCTTCTAGCATTTTCTGTTCCTGCTGTTTTTGTCTTTCGTCAATTATCTCCTTTTTTAATCTACAGAATGCATCTATGACATCCTTTTGTCTGCTTGGTTTTAAGATATATTCTTTAACGCCTTGGCGCATAACTTCTCGTGCATACTCAAACGTATCAAATGCTGAAACCATAATGAATTTTGTCTTAGGAGCAAACCTTTTTATTTGTTTCACGGCTTCAACCCCATCAAGTCCCGGCATCTTTATATCCATAAAGATTAAATCTGGTCTAATCTCCCGTGCTAACTCAATGGCAATTCGGCCATTTTGCGCTTCTTCAACCATTAACACATCTGAATCATGCAAATAAATCATTTTCTTAAGCGCTTTTCGTTCTAAGCTTTCATCGTCAACAATTAACACCTTAAACAAGTGGCTTCCCCCATTCCGGTATTTTTCGGGGCATTTGGTATGAAGATCAGAAATGTAGTCCCTACAGCTACACTTGACTCAATTTCCATTATATCCCTTTGTTGATAAAACAACTGTAGTCGTTTTATGACGTTTTTGACACCAATTCCCGTCGAATGACCTTTTCCTTGTGGGTGGTGAACAAATTCATCAACTTCAATTCCTTCTATGTACTGAATCAGTTGTTCTTTTATATGCTCATCCATTCCAACCCCATTATCCGATACCTCAATAACGATTCGATCACCCTGGGATGATATCTTTAATTGAAGTTTCCCTCCTTGTTCGTATGACTCCACACCATGGATAAAAGCATTTTCAATTAATGGCTGGAGAATTAAACAGGGTATTTCACGATCTAAGCATCTTTCATCAGCTTCTATTTGAAAATCAATCCTGTCAAAAAAACGTGCTTGTTGAATATAGAAATACTCTTTCACAATTTTCATTTCATCTCGGATGGTTGATGGCCTGTTTAAATCACTAAGATTATATCGAAGTAAGGTTGACACTGATTCAATTAACCTGGATGTTTGTGTAGCTTCTTCCAAATATGCTGTCTTTGAAACAGTGTTGAGTACATTAAATAAAAAATGCGGATTAACTTGGCTCTGCAGGCTTTTAAGCTCTAACTCTTTTAAAAGGGTATCAAGCTTAGATTTTTGTTGAATTTCTGAAACCAGTACTCTAATATTACCTCGCATAGTATTAAAGGTTTCTGTCAACAGCTTCAATTCGTCGTTCGAAGTATGCTGCATATCTCCTCCATCAAATTTACCGTTGGCGATTTCTTTGGCAGCATTTGAAAGCCGTCTAATCGGCATGGTAATTCCACCAGATATCCAGAAAGCAAGCATGGCACTAAAAATTAACGTTGCCGAAAATAAGGCAATCCCTATTAAACTGTGATAATGTTTTCTCTCTTTCATTTTTTGATAAAAATCTTGATAGTTTGAAAACTCGTTATTGATTAACGATAGAGTGGTCTCCTGAATAAACCCCGAAATCTTCATAGCTTCACTTAAATGAGAGGAGTAATCTATGATATCGTCCTGATGAAGGGCTACAATTGTCTGATCACATTCTTCAATAAAGCTATCAATCGTATTTTGATAATTTGTTACGGCAGTCTTACTCGTGGGCTGATTTAACTGTGTTAACCCCTGTTTCTCCTTCAAAAGTTGCCTTTTCTCCCGGTCATAATCATGTAAAAAGGATTCATCCTTTTCGATGACATAACCATTTAGCTTTTCAATGACCAAATTTGTTTGTTGGGAGATATCATTTAGGATTAGAAATCTTGAAAAACTATTATCATATTCAGCAATGATTTTTTCACTATTATTGTACATAAACAAGGTAATACTACTTAACAATACGACCAACACGATAAAATATAGAAGTAACTTGGTTTGGATTCGAACTATTTTCATATTTATCAACTTTTCCCTGGTATTAACGGAAGGTCTTCTTTATGAATCACTTTCGTTTTTGTTAAATTGACTTTTGGGATTTCCTTCCCATCTAATTGCTGAACCATCATTTTCACCGCTTTATAGCCCATTTCATATGGCTCTTGAACAACTGTAGCGTCTATGACTCCTTTATCAAGGTAAGTAATCGTTTCAGGTAATGCATCAAAGCCGATAATATACATTTGATTTAGGAGACCAAGTTGTTCAACCGCTTTTACAATCCCCATTCCGTCAAGAGCACTTGTTCCAAAGAAAGCATTGATCTCAGGGTGTTCCTTCAAAATTTTGAAAGATTTATCGGCAGCTTCAACTCTAGTAATATTTGATTCTTCTATCGCTATAATCTGTATTCCTTTTGTGTACTCAACAGCGTCTTTGAACCCTTGGACTCGTAGCTTCTGGTTTGCAGCAGAAAAGCTCCCGGTAATGATTCCGACCTTGGCCCTTCCACCAGTACCTTCAATTAGAGCTTTTCCAGCTAGGAACCCAGAATAATAATTGTCTGTACCAATATAGGCTACTCGGCTACTTTGGGGGGCATCAGTATCCACCGTAATGATGGGTATACCTTTGTCCATAATTTTATTAATTAGCGGTGTTGATAGTTCTTCACTCAACCCTTGCATCATAATTCCATCTACCTTGGAAGCAGCTGCCATTTCTATTAATTTAATATGCTCCTCCAAGTTGGCTTGTTTCGGCCCTTGATATTCTAGTAAAACGTCTGATTCCTCAGCTGCCTTTTTTGCGCCTCTTTCAATTAACCTCCAATAATCATTATCAAGCTCCTCAGGTACAAGAACGATGTGATGCCGGTATGCTTTTTGTTCCGTATGTTTCACCTGTTTTTCTACATGAAATTCCATTTTGTAGGTATAGTAGCCAGAATAAATGAAGAGGATAAGACAAAGAACAATGCCGAGTGTGTATAAGACCTTTGCATACATGTACAGTCCTCCGAATATGTGTAAACGTTATATTACTATTATATAGAAGTAACTGATAAAAATGGGGAAAATAACACCATTCCTGTGCAACCAGTTTATGGCCAAAATTAAGATGACTTTTATTCAAAAGGCGTTATCAAAGTTAAATAATCAAAAAAAAGCACTCAGAGTTTTTTTTCTCTGAACGCTTTTTCTGTACCAATTATGCTAATCTAAAAATAATTCCGTGACCACCCTTTGGGTACTCCCACTTTATATTTTGATAGGGACAACCAATTCTACAGCTTCCACACTCATGACACCCCTCATATCCAACGTGCATCCTGATATCTTCCCATTTATATACTTCAGCCGGGCAGAATACTGTACAATACTTTTCGGGACACTTTGTTAAACAAGTATCATGATCAAGGACGGTTAAATGAGATTTTGTATCCGCCTTAAAACGAACCAAATATTGCTTTTCTTCAATCGTCTTCGTGGACATTATTTCACCGCCTTCCAAGCACGATAAATGTCTTGCATTACTTTAAAGCGACCTCTTTCCTTCGTCATACTGCGAAGGATTTCCTTTTGTTTATCCCGTTTTGGTGTACCATCCACTGTAAAGAATTTACTAGCAGCCCGATTCATCATTGGGAGGTATTCTCGAAAATATTGTGGATAATTTTCAAAGGTATGGGCGGCATCTTTATATTTTTCTAAATCCTTCATAATAAAGCTTTCATACAACGCCTCTTTATAGCTACTAAGCCCCGTTTCGCTAAAATCGTTTTCTTGTTTAGCTCTAACAATTGCCTGTGCAGCCATCTTCCCTGAGGACATGGCCATATTAGATCCTTCACGATGAATCGCATTCACTAATTGGGCAGCATCCCCGACAACCAGCACACCATTACCAATGACTTTTGGAACAGAATGATACCCGCCTTCAGGGATTAAGTGAGCCAAATACTCTGCTGATTCTCCTCCTTCTAGGAACGGTTTTACCATCGGATGAGTCTTTAAATAGTCGAGCAAATCATAAGGTTTTAGTTTGGCTTTTATCATGCTCGACAGGGTCGTTCCTACTCCAATATTTAAACTTTCCTTATTAGTATACAAAAAGGCCGTTCCCAAATTTCCTTTGGTGGAGTCCCCAAAAATTTCAATCGTACAGCCTTGATTTTCTTCCAAATTAAATCGATCATTAATTTTCTCCTTAGGGAGGTTGACCACTTCCATTACGGTTAATGCCACTTCATCTGGACGAAATTCTTTATGGAAGCCAAGCTGTTTACCTAATAAAGAATTGACTCCATCCGCAAGAACCACAACGTCTGCAAATATTTCTCCATTAGGGCGATCAGTCTTTACACCAATAACCTGACCGTTCTCCACAATACATTCTGTGACCACCGTCTCACATATTAATAAGGAGCCAGCTTTTACTGCTTGGGCAGCAAACCATTGATCAAATTGTGCTCTTAACACCGTAAAATTGTTGTATGGTTCTTGTGCCCATTCAAGCCCCTTATAGCCAAAGGATAGGACAGATTCCTTATCCATCATCCAAAACCTTTGTTCCACAATGGGCCTTTCTAAAGGAGCCTCTTTCCAAAACTCTGGAATGATCTCCTCCATTTGTTTACGATAAAGGACTCCTCCCATTACATTTTTACTCCCTGGATATTCTCCACGTTCAATATGCAATACTTTTAAGCCATTTTTGGCACAGGTATAGGCGCATGAGGTCCCGGCAGGTCCTGCCCCAACAATAATGACATCGAATTTTTCAGACATAACTCATTTCGCCACCCTTTTCAGTCCGAATTTGCTTAAACTGTTTGATCAATTGAGGGACAATTTCTAGCGCATCGCCAACAATACCATATGTGGCCACATCAAATATTGGCGCGTTCGGATCCTTATTAATGGCAATAATTAATTCGGAATTTTTCATCCCGACAATATGCTGAATGGCTCCTGAAATCCCAATTGCAAAATAAATTTTGGGTGTTACTGTCTCGCCGGTCTGTCCAACCTGCTGCTCATGTGGAAGCCATCCCGCCTCTACCACATCACGTGATCCACCTACACTTGCTCCAATTGTATTCGCTAATTCATGGATAAGTTCGAAATGTTGGGCATCACCTAAACCTTTTCCACCCGCAACAATCACATGAGCATCGGCAAGATTCGCCTTATTTGTGACTTCCTTCACAATTTCTAACACCTTTGTCCGCATCTCACCTTCAGATAATGAAATATTCTCTTCGATAATCTTACCCCGTCTTTTTTCATCAGGTTCTAGCGCTTTCATCACTTTCGGTCGAACAGTTGCCATTTGTGGACGATGTTTTTTGCACAGAATCGTAGCCATGATATTACCACCAAATGCCGGTCGACTAGCTTCCAATAAACGTTTTTCTAAATCAACATCAAGAATCGTTGTGTCTGCTGTTAATCCAGTTGACAGATCTGTCGCAACAGCACTTGCTAGGTCCTTCCCATTTGCCGTTGCACCGTATAAAAATATTTCGGGTTTATATTTTTCAGCTAGTTGGATAACTCCCTTCATATAGGACTCAGTTCGATAATCCTTTAAGACGGGGTTATCAATGATATATACTTGATCCGCCCCGTAAGAAATCACTTTATTTGCTAACGGCTTTACCCCTGATCCTAATAAAATACACCTAAGAGTAACCTCCAGCTTATGAGATAGAGTCCTGCCAGCACCTACTAGTTAAAGTGACTAACCCTCGATATCGCCATTACAT
>CAURFY010000036.1:0-12636 GCA_963524115.1 uncultured Bacillus sp. | reverse complement strand
TTTTTTGAAAGACCCCTACGCAATCCTCGCGTTCCCACCCTGCAGTAGGCAATCGCTAAGTTTTCTTCAATGGTCATTTTGGGCGCAGTCCCTGCCATTGGATCTTGAAACACACGCCCAATTAATTTAGATCGCGAATGTTCTTTTACAGTCGTTACGTTTTTTCCGCCAATTGATACTGTACCAATATCTGTGATCAGTTTCCCAGAGATAATATTCATTAAAGTGGACTTCCCTGCACCATTGCTTCCAATTACTGTGACAAAGTCCCCCTTTTTCAAGTGCAAGCTTACATGGTCTAAGGCAATTTTCTCATCTGGTGTTCCCTCATTGAAAACTTTAAATATCTGATTTAATTGCAGCAAGGTGATCACCACTTTTCTCTTTAGGACTTTGATTCTTTTTTGCCTCCAACAGCCGTTTTCTTTTCCGTTTCTGTTCACGCCCTGAATCCAAAAATTTAGGAATAACTAGCGCAATGATAACAATGCAGGCGGTAATTAATTTCATATCCCCCGTATCCAGAAATTGAACTCTTAGAGCAAGGGTTACGATAATACGATACAGAACCGCACCACCAATAACAGCAAATGTTGTTCTTACAATACTCTTTGTCCCGAAAACAGCTTCCCCGATAATAACAGATGCAAGTCCGATGACAATCATCCCGATTCCCATTCCGACATCACTAAACCCTCCATATTGGGCAATCAGCGCGCCTGATAAGGCAACTAATCCATTAGAAAGGCCAAGGCCTAGTATTTTTAAAAAATCGGTATTCGCAGAAAAACTGCGAACCATTGTTTCATTATCACCTGTAGCTCGTATAGCCAATCCTAAATCAGTTTTTAAAAACCAATCAATCGCAAACTTCACCAAGAACGTAAGTAGAAGCATGGTCACCAAAATTCCCCAGGTCCTTGGAATATAATCACCTAAACCAATGCTGTTAAATAAAGATTGAATCCCAGAATCAATTCCAAGTTTACTCCAGAAATCATTAATCTTGGTAATGACTGTTTCCTCTTGTAAAAGTGGAACATTAGATTTACCCATAATCCGAAGATTAATGGAGTAGAGGGCAATCATCATTAAAATCCCCGATAAAAGCGGATTAATCTTCCCCTTCGTATGGAGTAATCCCGTTAGTAGACCAGCCACTACGCCCGCTAATAAGGCAGCGATTGTGGCAATTATCGGACTCACGCCCTTAACAATGAGAACTGCGGCAACTGCAGCCCCCGTTACGAAACTACCGTCAACCGTCAAATCCGGGAAATCTAGAATTCTAAAAGAAAGGTATACTCCTAAAGCCATCAGTGCATAAATAACACCAGCTTCTACAGAACCAAAAATGGCTGTAAACATAATATTCTTCCTTTCTATCATGGCAGTTTCTATTTTGACTGCCCCTGCTGATGGTCGTTCACCATATCATAGAGACAAAATAAATAATCTGCTTTGTCACATCTAATATCTCTTTGAAAAATTACTCAGTAAATTCAGCGATTTTATTCCATTCATCTTTAATTTTAATATCCATTTGTTTTGCAGCTTTTTTATTGATTAATAATTTCAACTTTTGAGGATATTGCACAGGTAGTTCACTTGGCTTTTTCTCCCCTTTAAGGATTTGTGCAGCCATAACACCTGCTTCATAACCAATATCATAGTAATCGAAACCATATGCTGCAAATCCACCGCGTTTTACAGAATCAAGTTCACCAACAAACAAAGGTAGCTTATTTTCATTTGCCACTTTAATAACCGATTCTAGGGCAGAAACAACTGTATTATCAGTGATGATATAAATCATATCTGCTGCTCCAACAAGTGACTCAGCCGCTTGTTTTACTTCTGCAGAAGTAGCCACTGTAGCCTCAACCAATTTTAGATCTGTACCCTTCATGGCTTTTTTTACTAATTCAATTTGGGCAACGGAGTTTTGTTCACCAGCATTATATATTACTCCAACCCTTTTCTTAGTAAATTGTTCGTTCATAAATTTTACTGTATTAGGGATTGCATCTGGATGGGTATCAGTTGTTCCTGTGATATTATTTCCTGGTTGGTCCATTGCTTTTACTAGACCAGCTCCGACTGGATCGGTTACCGAAGTAAAAATAATTGGAATATCCTTTGTTGCATTTAAAGCACCTAATGCACTTGGTGTAGAATTTGCAAAGATTAAGTCAACGCCGTCGCCGACAAAGTTATTAGCAATGGTTTGGTTATTATTTTGATCGCCTTGAGCAATTTGCACATCATACTTTACGTTTAAGCCTTTATCCTTCATTGCCTTTTTAAAACCATCATATGCTGCATCTAGAGATGGATGTTCAACGATTTGGGTAACCCCAACATGATACGTTTTTTCTGTACCCTTGCTGTCCCCACTTTTTTCATTTCCATTGGTACTCTTTCCACAGCCAGTTAATAATAAGCTACCGATAAGTCCTGCTACTACGAAACCTTTTATGCTTTTCTTCATAACGCTTCCCCTTTCGTATAAACACGCTTCTTTACATAACCGCTTTTATGCACTAAATTATATCGCTAAACTATTTTAAATAGCAAGTATTTTTAGATATTTTAAATAGTTTAATATATTTTCTGTGACAAAAAGAAGATGTTTTTCCTTATTATCACTGTAAAATGTGGGATACTGTACTTTTTATAAAAAATACCCTTTGTCCTTTCTTGCTAAATTTTCATGAGAGCTGAATCTCACAATTATGCTAGTTACGTTTTCTGCAATACTATTGTTTTCAATTTTTTTGTCCATCAAGTTCAGCCACTTTAACTACAATTTGCCCTACAGAAAAACGCTCAGAGAATTAAAAAGCTCTGGGCGTTTCCGTTATTTGATATAAAATTATCTTAATTTGGATATTCTTTAATAGATCAAATTAATAAAATCTAGCATGGTAATATTACCAAAGTAATGTTTAATATCAATATCCTCAAGTGCATCTTGGATTGCGCCACGATCATATCTCTGGCCTTCTAGCCGCTGTTCGATTTCACTTACATCTCCAACTCCAAAAAAATCACCATAAATCTTGCAGCTATCAATAATCCCCTTATTAACTTCTAATCTAATATCAATCTGTCCCACTGGAAAACGATTTGAATGTTGCAAATTAAACCTAGGAGATTTCCCATAATTCCAATCCCAGTTTTGATATCGCTCTTTTGATAACTGATGGATTTTTTCCCAATCCTCTTCCGTAAGTTTATATTCTGGAATTTCAGCACCTTCTCCAAAAATACTTTGCAATAAAATCTGCCGAAATTCCTCGATTGTGATCTTCTTACTTAAGAATTCAGAAATATTAGCGACACGGCTCCGAATCGATTTGATTCCTTTCGATTCAATCTTATCCTTTTTTACCTTTAAGGCAGAAACAACACTATCAATTTCCGAATCAAACAAGAGCGTTCCATGGCTGAACATCCTCCCTTTCGTCGAAAACTGGGCATTTCCTGAAATCTTCCGTCCCTCCGCCACAATATCATTTCTTCCACTTAGCTCAGCATTCACACCTAGCTTTTTTAAAGCATCTGTAACCGGTTCAGTAAACTTAAGGAAATTGTGAAAGCTATCACCATCATCCTTTGTTATAAAACTGAAATTCAAGTTTCCTAAATCATGATAGACTGCTCCCCCACCAGACAGGCGACGAACAATGTGGATTCGATTTTCTTCTACGTAATCGGTATTTATTTCTTCGATTGTGTTTTGATTTTTTCCGATAATAATCGATGGTTCATTTATATAAAATAACAGGTATGTTTCATTAATATTTAAATTCTTTAAAGCATATTCCTCAATCGCCAAATTAATACGTGGATCGGTGATTCCTTTATTATCAATAAACAACATGATGCTCACTCCTTTATGTATGTTCTAACATTCAGATTTGAATCGACATATCCTGCGCTGCTAGAGAAATATTCCCTTGATAAAATTGAGACGCTTCATTCACAAGCTGTTGGAGATTCCCAAAGTGGGGAAGATGTGTCAGCACAAGCCGCTTTACGTTTGCTCGATTGGCAAGAGTTCCTGCATCAAAACTTGTCATATGGCCAGCGGTTTTACCATCTAAATCACCATACAAATTACATTCACACAGCAATAAATTTGCATCTTGGCAAAATCCTATCAATTCTTCTTTGAAAGAAGTATCTGCAGTGTAGAGAACCACTTTCTCGCCTGCTTCAATTCGCATCGCAAAACATGGAACTGGATGTTCAGTTTGTAAAAACCGAATCTTAAACGGACCCATTGTCAAAGTTTTATTTGACTGATAGGCAATACCCTTGGTAATTTCCTTATAGGTTAATTTAGGAAATTCCTGTTTGCTTAAGTTGTGGCCATAAATAGGTAAACATGGTAACGGGTCTCCTATAATGCTTTGAATTAGCCTTGCATGCTGTAAAACTCCAATATCAGCAATATGATCAGCATGATAATGAGATAAAATCACACCATCCAGTTCCCCGGGACTTATCAAGTTTTGTAACTTAGATAGAACCCCACTACCACAATCAATTAGTAATCGAAAGTCATCATGTTCGAGGAGATATCCTGAACTTGCTTCGTTTGCCTTTGGGTATCCACCCCAACAGCCAACTACTGTTATTTTCATCATCACACCACCCGTTAGAAATTCTAAGCCAACATATTTAATATACTCTATTTGACCCGTTTATTTAAATTTAACGACATCTAGATTCAAAAAATAATGCTATTTAGCAAATGGAATAAATTGTATTATCACAGTTGTTGACTTAGTTTTTGTGTTGTAATACAATTGATTCACATTAGTATTTCTTGCACTTTATAAAAGGGGAGGAAATGAAGCGATGATCAAAAACGCCTTAGAATTTTTCAAAAATTTACCTCCAAAAAAATGCACCATTTGCGGAGTAATTATCGAAGAACAACATGAATGTTATGGGAACAAGTGTGAAAAATGTTTAGATATCCCAACAGCGAAAATGAATAAAACCCCATCAATAACGAATTAACGGTTTCGTCTCTTTTGTACAAAACATGCTCAGCGCGCGCACCTGGAGTGGAAATCAACATTCTAATTTAACACAGCCTTAAATAAAAAAACACACTGCGAATTCATATGTGAAATCGAGTGTGTTTCTTTTATGTTATTTAATTGTTATCACCTTTAAATTGACCCAATTAATTCAGTATTACCGGGTTTTATGCTATTCAGATACCGCAGAATAGCGGTGTTTATGAACAGTGGTGAAGTAGGCAATCGTTCCTCCAATAAATAGGACCATAAAGCCCACTAGGATTCCAACATTTTGCCACATAAACGAAAAATCTCCGCTTGAAATGACCTGCTTAAATCCTTGTACAGTATAGGTCATGGGTAAAAAGGTATTAAAATGTTGCAGGAAGCCTGGAATTAACTCAAGTGGGAACGTTCCAGCACTTGTGGTTAGTTGGAAAATCAAGACCAAAATCGCTACAAAACGTCCCACATCACCCATTGTTGTTACTAAAACTTGGATTAATGTTATAAATGTAAGACTGGTTACAATAGCGAATAAAATAAACAACGGTACACTCTGAACCCTTATCCCTAGCCCAAAAATTAGAATAGATACTGCCAGCAAAGCCTGGATCATCCCGACAATTGAGATGACAGAAAACTTACTAGTAAACCAGCTTAATCCGCTTTTCGGAATACTAACTGGGTCTCGTAATGGGAACACAATCGATAGCATCAGTGCTCCAACAAATAAACCAAGTGAGAGGAAATATGGCGCAAAGCCTGTTCCATAGTTCGGAACTTCATTAATCTTTTCGTTCTTTACTTTCACTGGTGCGGCAAACATCTCGTACGTTTTTTCGTTAGCGTTAACAGATGTTGCTTGTTTTGCACCATCTCCCAATTTCCCCGCTAATTCATGAGTTCCATCAGCTAATTGAGAATTTCCGCTAGATAATTGTTCTGCACCATCCGTTAATTTTCCGGCTCCATCGACGATTTGCGTGGTTCCATCGGCAAGTTGTGTCACTCCACCAGATAATTCTTCAGTACCTTGAGCCAGTTTCACTGACCCCGTAGTTGCTTCCGCAAATTTTTCACTAAACGTCTTCATTCCGGTATTAAATTCCTGTTGCCCAGAAACAAGTTTTTTCGCTCCAGCATCTAATGACAAACTACCGTCCGCTAGTTTGTTGATTCCTAATTGTAACTGCTTTTGCCCATCAACTAAAGAACCAAAACCAGCTAATATTTTTCCACCACCATCTTGTGAACTCATCATACCTGCAAGGTAAGCATTACCGTCTGCGAGTTGTTTACTTCCACCTGCTAATTGGGCAAATGTTGTATTAAGTGCTGTTTGTTGTTCAGGTGGCAATTGACTCATTAGCGGGGCCAATTGCTGCTGTAATCCAAGAATGCCTAAGTTTAATTGATTAGCAGAATTAGACGAAGCAGTCGCCCCTTCTCTCACCTGTTGTAACATGTCTTGTGTTCCAGTTTGCAGATCTTCAGTCCCTTTCACCATTTCTGGTAGTTTCCCTTGTGTTTGCAACATGCCATCTTTAGTTTGGGAAATTCCGTTTGCAAGATCTCTGTCTCCGGCCAATAATTGATCTGAAGAGGCATTAAGCTGACCATTACCTGCTTGTAATTGCGCTAAGCCCCCAGATAGAGTTTTTGCACCATCGGCGACTTCCTTTGAACCAGAATTGGCTTTGGTCATTCCCGTGTTAAATTCCACGGATTTACTTGCCAAGATTGCTAAATTGTCATATAGAATTTTCGTGCCATCCTTTAGTGTTACTGCGCCATCATCAATTTGTTTTGCTCCATCACTGGCAGCAACCATGCCGTCAGCAAGTTGACCGACTTTATCAAACATCGTTTCGGCATAAGTTTCTGAAACCTTTTGCGAAATCGATGCCTTAATTTTTTCAATGGCGGTTCCACCAATTTGGGCCGATAGAAAGTTATAGCTTTCATTCGGAACATAGACAAGATCTAATTTTTTAGGATCCTTATCTAATAAAGTAGTAGCATTTTTCGAAAAATCACTAGGAATTTCAATCATCATATAGTATTTTTGTTTTTTTAAATCTTGATAGGCCTTATCTTTGCTGTTTACGACTTGAAATTTAAACTCATCACTCTTGGCAAGCTTCTTGGCAAGATCGTTACCAAGCTTAATCTTTTTCCCATCAAGAGTTGCACCATTATCCTCATTAACAACGACAACAGGAAGATCACTTAAATGCTCATATGGGTCCCAAAATGCCCATAAAAACATTCCCGCATATAGAACAGGTATAAACAGAATAGCGATTACTGGTATGAGAAGTTTTTTGTTTCGGAAGATGGAAAACCACTCTTCTTTTACGAGATTATTTTTCAAAATGAAAGCCTCCTATATACATTATGACTGTTTCGTTCATCTTGTCATTTTAAAGCTAAAAACAAGGACCATCTAATTAACTAGATAATCCCTTTATAATATAGAGCTTGAATATTTTAGCAATTTCATCCTTCGAAAGGGGTGTATGTTTTTTTTCCCAGTCAAAAATTAAGGCAATATAAAGCTTAATGATCATAAAGGCAGTTAATTCAGGATCACACTCCTGGATATCGCCTCGTTTCATTCCGTTTATGAGCTTTTCCTTAATGTAATTGATGATGGTTAATTCAACTTTGTCGATTACTTCTTGCACAGCCGGAGTACCCATATCCCTTTCTTCTTGAAAAAGCTTAATCATTAGCTGATGTTTATTGCGAAACTCGATCATTTTATATAGGGCTTGATGAACCACTTCGTGGAAAGCAAGAGATTGGTCAAACGATTCATCCGCGGCGGTTTTCATCTCAAGGATTAATCCTGTAATGATTTCGTCAAACAATTCTTCCTTATTTTTAAAAAAGGTATAAATAGTTCCTTTGCCAACATTGGCAAGTTTAGCTACTTGTTCCATTGTTGTTGCCTTGTAACCGAATAATGAGAATGATTTTGTGGCTGCGTCGATAATCATTTGCCTGCGATCTAATACCACTCCAGAACACCTCGCTTTATCAAAAATGACCAAATGAACAATACGGTCATTTAGTATAGATACAATTTATCAAAACAAAATATAAATTGCAAGAGTTATTTTTATCATAAAAAAAAAGGCAACTGCTATCAAGTACAGTCGCCTTATGATTTAATTATTTTTTTAAATATTGCAGAACCTTTTGGACTACTTCCTCCGCTTGATCTATACAATCGGGAACTCCAATTCCTTTATAGGAGCTTCCTGCTAAAAATATGCCTGGGAGCTCTTCTTCCACGTGTTTATTGACCGTTTCTACTCTGGCCTTATGACCAACTGTGTACTGAGGCATTGAGTCCTTCCAGCGGGTAACCACTGATAATTCGGGACTTGCTGTGATATTCATTGTTTTGTTTAAATCATCCATCACAATACTAATAATTTCATCATCTGATAAATCCACGATTGTCTCATCGCCTGGTCTACCAACGTAGCAACGAATAAGCACTTTACCTTTTGGTGCGGTATGAGGCCATTTTTTATGTGTCCATGTACAAGCCGTTATCGTAAAATCACTATTTCTTGAAACCACAAATCCCATTCCATCAATATCCTTTTTGATTGCCTCTTGCGGAAAAGCAAGGGCAACGGTTGCAACAGAGGTAGCAGGGACATCTCTAAATACCGAGAAATATTCATATTGCGAAAAGATGGATGCTGCAGTTAGGTGGGGAACAGCTACCACAATGCTGTCTGCCGTGATCTTTTTCTTGCTGTTTAGCTCAAGCTCGTAACCTTCTCCCACCTTTGTAACGGATTCAACTCGAAATCCCTTCAAGACAGAGTTTGGAGCAAGCTTTGCTTCAGTTGCTTCAACTAATGATTGTAAACCGGATGATACAGTTAGAAACATTCCCTTTTTTGGAGCAGAACTGCTTATATTTTTTGACTTTGCAGTTGTACTTTTTCTCATTCCAAGGATTAAGCTACGATGTTTTTGTTCAACTTGGTAAAATTGTGGGAATGTCGACATTAAGCTTAATCGGTCGATATCACCGGCATATATTCCTGACAATAGGGGCTCAATTAAATTCTCTAACACTTCGTCCCCTAATCGGCGTCGGAAGAAATGTCCAAGCGACTGATCTTCCTTTGCGCAAGATCGAGGTATGAGCAAATCGGCGGCAGCTCTCATTTTACCCATTACCGAAAATAGACGTGTTGTAATAAAAGGACCCAGTTCTGTTGGTATTCCCATAATCGACCCACCTGGCATTGGAAACAGGCTTTCATTTGCTAAAATATACGACTTGCCTGAGGAGTTATTGACCAATTCCTTATCAATTCCCACTTCTTTTGCAAGGCGAGAAACACTTTTCTTTCGTTCAAGGATCGAGTCTGGACCTCTTTCAATCACATACCCATCTTTTACGACGGTCTGGATTTTCCCCCCAAGGCGATGGGTCGCCTCTATCAGTTTCACTTCAAAAGGAAGGTTATGATCAGCGGCAAACTTTTGTAAGTAATAGGCTGTTGTCAGTCCTGTTATTCCGCCTCCGATGATGACCACCTTTTGCTTTTTTTCAAACATGGTATAACGCCTTCTTTTCGGTTAAATTCATGAGTGAACAGATAATTTGTTTAAGATGATGGTTGCAAGTGCATCAATAAACTCAGGTTGGGAGTTAGGCATTTCTGGTCGGTAATAGCTTGCACCAACCTTATCTGTTACGGCCCTACATTCAATATCATTATCATAAAGGACCTCTAAATGGTCCGCGACAAAACCGACAGGAGCATAAACAAAAGCTTTGTAGCCCTTTTTTTCAAACAAGTCTACCGTTAAATCCTGAACATCTGGTCCAAGCCACGGTTCAGGTGTTTTACCTGCGCTTTGCCAACCAACGGTAAAATTTTTAACATCTGCCTGTTTGGCGATTAGCTCAGCAGTTTCCTGGATTTGTTGTGGATAAGGATCTCCTAATTGAACGATTTTTTCAGGCAAACTATGAGCAGATACGATTAACATGGCTTTGTCTTTTTCCGATTCAGTCATTTGGTTAAATGTGTTTCGAACCCTAGTAACCCAATAATTAATAAATTTTGGCTCTTTATACCAGCTTTCGACCGATACAATACTTAGTCCGCCAAGCTTTTCAGCTTCTTCCTGGGCCCGACCATTATAAGATTTTATGCTAAAAGTAGAAAAGTGAGGAGCGAGCACAATGCTTACTGCCTCTGTAATTCCATCTTCGTGCATTCTTTTTACTGCATCTTCGATAAATGGCTCAAAATGCTTAAGCCCAATATACATTTTAAATTCTATTTCATCCTGAATATCGTTCAACCGCTCCTCAAGCTTTTGGGCTTGATCTGATGTGATCTTACCTAATGGAGAGATTCCGCCAATGGCTTCATATCTATTTTTTAAATCCTCAAGCATTTCAGGAGATGGCTTACGACCACGCCGAATATGTGTATAATACCGTTCAATATCTTCTTCTTTTGTTGGCGTGCCATAGGCCATTACAAGAAGCCCGATTTTCTTTTTTTTCATATGTCTCCACCTATTCTCAACTTTTATCTACAGAGTATTTTCCCAGAAAAGAATGGATTTTACCAATAAAAAACTTTCTTTTAGAAAATAAGCCCCTTATAAGAGTCTAAGGAATCCTTCATATGGAGGAAAATCTCTTAGAATCCTAGGGGGCTTTAGTTTATTTTATTAGGATTAATTTTTTAATTTTGCTGCAGAATACTCATGCACAAAGTTTGTAAGTCGCGTTAACGTATCAGGGTCTACTTGTGGGAAAACTCCGTGACCAAGGTTGAAAATATACCCAGGTCGTGCCATTCCTTGGTCTAAAATAGCTTTCGCTTTTTCTTCAATAACCTCCCAAGGAGCTAGCAAAATTGAAGGGTCAAGGTTTCCTTGAACAGTTTTATTAATTCCCATTTGGCGAGCTTGTTCAATCGGTAAACGCCAATCTAATCCAACTACATCAAGCGGTAGGTCGTTCCATTCTAAGGCAAGATGGCTAGCACCAACACCAAACATAATTAAAGGTACGCCAGTCTCTCTTAATGCAGTAAAGATACGATGCATTACTGGTTTAATGAAATAACGATAATCTTCAGCATTTAATGCACCAACCCAAGAATCAAAGATTTGAACGGCTTTAGCCCCAGCGTTCACCTGTGCTTTTACATAAGTAATCGTCGTTTCGCCAAGCTTGTCCATTAACGCAAACCATGCTTTTGGTTCTGAATACATAAATGCTTTTGTTTTGTTGTAGTTTTTAGATGGACCGCCTTCGATCATATAACTTGCTAGGGTAAAAGGTGCGCCAGCAAATCCAATTAAAGGTACAGACAATTGCTCTTGTGTTAGGATTTTTATTGTCTCAAACACATAAGGAAGGTCTGCTTCTGGATTGATTTCACCGAGCTTTTCAACATCTGCTAATGAACGGATAGGATTGGAAATAACCGGACCAATTCCTGATTTTATGTCTACATCAACACCTATTGCAGGTAGCGGAGTCATAATGTCTTTATATAAAATTGCAGCATCGACGTTATAATTGTCAACTGGTAGTTTTGTTACGTACGCGCACAATTCTGGTTGATGTGTAATTTCAAATAAAGAATATTTTTCTTTGATTTTTCTGTACTCCGGTTGGGACCGACCTGCTTGACGCATGTACCAAACTGGAACATAATCTGTTTTTTCTCCTCTAGCTGCTTTTAAAAATGTTTCGTTGATTACTTTCGTCATTAACATTTTTCCACCTTTCAAAACTGTCTATTTCTCATTTTAATATATATCATAATAAAGTAAAACTTCAATCAAAGCTGGTATTTAATTGATCCATAACGATTGCATAACTGTTTCAAATATAGCCTTTTCTATTATGGATGTATAGGTTGCGTTTTCAAATGTCAATAAATTGACGTTTTTCTTTTCATAAGAATTACATTTTTTAAGAAGGAAGGATTACGTTCGGTGCTGAATTAGTAATAAATGGGTAGAATATTTCAGAAGAGGTGAACTGAAATGAATGTATTTATGACAAACGGTACTCTTGACTATTTGTTAAAAATTAAAGAGCGTCACAGTAATGACACGATGCTCCTCATGGTAAAAGAAGATGCAGCCTTACTCCTTCATGAAACAAGCGGTGAAACTGTCTTTAACGAACCCCGAAGCTACGAAACAATTGAATCCGTCGGAACCTTCGAGAATTCTGGTTATGTCGTCATGAATCATATCCCCGTTACAGAAGAAGGACGTCCGATATTTGAACATCGTTTTAAAAACAGGGACGGTTCTATTGATACACGGCCCGGATTTGTCGGTATCCGTGTTCTGCGTCCACTTTCGTCTGATACTTATGTAATTTTAACTCTTTGGAAAAATGAAGCAGACTTCGATGGTTGGAAAAAGTCTAGTGATTTTGGAAAGTCCCATCCAAAAGGTGATTCGGGTCCAGAGGGTGTTAAACCGCCAAGAAAAATCTTCTCTGGGGCATCTTACGTTACTAAATATTATATTCCGATTGAAGAGTAGTTAACCAAGGAGTGAGAATGGA
>CAURFY010000035.1:0-12644 GCA_963524115.1 uncultured Bacillus sp. | reverse complement strand
AAACCAAATTGTTGGTATCGTGTTGTATGGTGATACAAAGGATAGTACCAGATTATATAAAATGTTAAGCACACAGGAAGATATCAGCGGAATGACGAGCGTATCATTATTGCACACTGGCTGTGGTGGCGGTCCTGAAGTAAGCGATGTTGCTTCGATGACAGCGGATGACTTAGTTTGTGGTTGTAACGGTGTCACTAAGGGGACGATTGTTGATGCCATTACCTCATTAGGATTAACGACAGTTGAGGAAGTTGGAAGCTGTACCAATGCAGGACGTTCTTGTGGCCGCTGTAAATCACTAATTTCAGATATATTAGTCCACACTCTTGGTGATCAATACGATGCAACTGCAAAGAAAACAGGCATCTGTTCATGTACGAGCCTAAGCCGCGATGAAGTGGTTGCGGAAATCAAAGAAAAAGGGCTAACGAATATCAAAGAAGTAATGTATGTTCTTGGCTGGAAACAAGAAGAGGGCTGTTCTAAATGTCGTCCAGCATTAAACTATTATCTTGGGATGATTTATCAAGATCAATATAAGGATGACCGCGATTCTCGTCTAGTGAATGAAAAAATGCATGCCAATATTCAAAAAGACGGCACATATACAGTTGTACCAAGAATGTACGGTGGGATAACAACGGCCCAAGATTTGAAAAAAATTAGTGAGGTTGCGGAAAAATATAAGGTACCACTAGTAAAATTAACAGGTGGTCAACGAATTGGACTATTCGGCGTAAAAAAAGAAGACCTACCAGCCATGTGGGAAGAACTTGGAATGCCATCGGGATATGCTTACGGAAAAACACTTCGAACCGTTAAAACATGTGTGGGTGCCCAGTTCTGCCGTTACGGTACTCAAGATTCTATGAATCTAGGTATTGAATTAGAAAAGAAATTTGAGCGGTTGGACACACCGCATAAAGTTAAAATGGGTGTATCGGCTTGTCCACGAAATTGTGCAGAAGCTGGTATTAAGGATATTGGTTTTGTTGGTGTGGATGGTGGCTGGGAAATTTATATTGGTGGTAACGGTGGAACAGATCTTCGTGCAGCTGATCTTTTATGCAAAGTGAAAACCGAAGCAGAAGTAATGGATATGACAGGTGCCTATCTTCAATTTTACCGTGAAACTGCCAGCTACCTAGAACGGACCGCTCCGTGGCTTGAACGAGTCGGATTGGATCATGTTAAAGAAGTACTAGCTAATGAAGAAACCAGAAAAGCATTAAATGAGAGAATGAATAAAACGTTAACTAAATATATTGAGCCTTGGCAAGAAGCAATAAACAGTAAAGAAATTCAAGCGAAGTACTATCAAACGCGTAATGTTCCGGTGTTGAATTAAGGGAGGATAACAAAAATGGTGAAAATAAATGTAGCAGTTTTCTCAGATCTTCCTGAAAGAGCTGGGCAAATCGTGAGAGTCAACGAAGAAGAAATTGTTTTATTCAGGTTAACAAGTGGTGAAGTCAAAGCAATAGCCAACCGCAGTCCTCATCCAAAGGGAGGGACCCTTTCAGATGGACTTGTTAGTGGAGAATATGTATATTGTCCCGTTTACGATTGGAAAATTTCCTTAATGGATGGGCAGGTTCAAGCTCCAGATAAAGGTCAAGTAAAAACCTATCCTGTAGAGGTTGAAGGGGATCTTGTATATATCTGTCTTAAATGAAGCGAAAAAACACTAGTTGTGATAATATAGATTTAATTTTGAAGTAGTAGGGGACATCGATTGCTGTCCCCTTGTTTTATACATATTGTTGACTTGGAAAGGGTGTTCATACAATGAGTATTGGAAAAGTTTTTTTAGTAGGGGCTGGGCCTGGTGATATTGGATTAATGACCCTTAAAGGGCTGGAAGCGATTAAGCATGCCGACGTTATTTTATACGACCGACTTGCAAATCCAAAACTACTTGAATTTGTTCCATCTCATTGTGAGTTCATTTACTGCGGAAAATTACCAGACCGACACACCCTTCGTCAGGAAAAAATAAATGAGTTACTTGTTTCAAAAGGGTTGGAAGGAAAAAAAGTTGTGCGTTTAAAAGGCGGCGATCCGGGAGTATTTGGCCGTGTTGGAGAAGAAGCAGATGCCCTTTCCAAACACGGTATTACTTTTGAAATTGTCCCTGGTATTTCTTCAGGAATGGCTGCCCCACTCTATTCAGGAATTCCAGTAACGCATCGGGAATTCGGCGAAACTTTTGCTGTCGTAACGGCACACGATAAATCGAAAGAAGGTAAGCCAAGTTTAGATTGGCAAGGATTGGCCAATGGAATCGATACGATTGCTTTCTATATGGGAATCGCCAATCTCCCCTATATATGCCAAAACCTAATTACATATGGAAAACCAGCAACGACACCAGTAATCCTCATCCAATGGGGGACGTTCGGTCGCCAAAAAACGCTGGAAGGGACATTAGAGACGATAGCTGGGAAGGCTGCAGAGGTGAATTTCACCAATCCAGCTATCACCCTCGTTGGCAATATCATTTCGCTTCGTGAAAAAATGAATTGGTTTGAAAGAAAACCTCTGTTTGGGCGCCAAATCCTTTTGGCTCGGACCGGAATCACTCAAAGTGAAATGGCGAAGGAAATGGCAGACCAGGGAGCTGACGTTTATGAATTTCCAAAATGGAAAAAAACCTCCGAACCCGTTAATCTAAAAATAGTAACGAACCTCAATCAATATGAACAGATTCTTTTTACCTCACCAGAGAGTGTAACGGACTTTTTTGATGGACTGATTGAACAAGGAATTGACATTAGGAATATAAGTGCTGTACTATACGGAGCCTCGACAAAATCAGTTAAAGCACTAAATAAAAAAGGTTTAGTATCCCAATTGGAGAGTGATCTAGATAGATTTGAAAAGCTCCTCGTTGTCGGTGATAATCGTTATGTAAGCAAGTACGAAAATAGTGATATTTATTTAACTAGTAAAATAGAGATAGATGAACAATTTGATCAAGTATTAAAATTGATGTTCGCAGAGGCAAACTTAGATACAATCATTTTTCCAAGTAGCCTTTCCGTGGAAAAACTACTGCAGGAAATGGAACGAAGCCAGCTCTTGCCACGATCAATCTTAGAGACAGCTGATATCATTTGTATGGGGCAAAGAACTTTGGAAACAGCAGAAGCACTTGGGTTACAAAGTTGTAGATTGCCGCAACAACCATCAAAGCTTTCTATATTGGAATGTTTAATAAAAAAATAAACATGTTTATCACTGATTGTGACTTCGAGAAAATGGAAAATGATTAAGCTAGAAAAGAAATGGAGGTGGTTATATGGTTAAACATTTCCCCATTAGCCTAAATTTATCAGGCAAATATGTGATTGTGATTGGAGGCGGAAAAATTGCTGAGCGCAAGATAAAATCATTATTGGAAACAGGAGCACATATCGTTGTAATTAGCCCAGAGTTGACGGTAGAATTAAAGAAATTAGCTGAGGCAGAATTATTTTCATGGGAAAATAAGCTCTTTTCACCTGATGATATAAAATCAGCTAATCTAATCATTGCCGCAACAAATGATAAACAAATCAATCAAGCTGTTAAAAGGTCTGCATTAAAGCATCAGCTTATTTCTTTGGTAGATGACCCGGTGAACTCGGACTTTCAAATACCATCTGTGTTAAGACGGGGAAAACTATCAATTGCGGTCTCAACAGCGGGTGCTAGCCCGATTTTAGCAAAAGAAATCAGACAACAATTAGAGCATGAATTCGATGAAAGATATATTGACTATCTAGATTTTCTTGAAGTAGCACGGAAAACGATTTTGGAGACGGTTCAAAATCCAGAAAAAAAGAAACAACTTCTCATAGCAATTGTAAGCTCTAAATATTTGAACAGTAATGATCGGCAACAAGAATTTGAAACACTTTTAAAACAGGTACTTGAAGGTCAATAGCTATCATGAATTACGATAAGAAAAAAACGATTGGTCTACTTGCGGCTCGATCAATTCAGCATGAGGCTGATATTAATGAACTAAGCCGAGTTGTAAAAAACCATTGATTTAATCATAATGAAAGGATAGATTTAGCTGGTGTAGCTAAGTCTATCTTTTTTTAACTATATTAATAAAATTGAGTCCGTGTCAAAAAAACACTTGTATTTTCCTGATAGAAAAACCTTGATTCTTTTTTAATAAAGGGTGATAATATAAACTAAATTTGACACATAGAAATTTGAGGAGCAGGGGTTGTTAGAATGAAGGTTGTAAAATTCGGTGGTTCATCACTAGCATCAGGTGAACAAGTTGAAAAGGTTTTTCAGATTGTTGTTTCAGATTCTGAGCGGAAAATTGTTGTCGTTTCAGCACCTGGAAAACGGTTTGCTGATGATATAAAAGTAACCGATTTATTAATTGCTTGTGCCGAGCGTTATTTGGAATGTGGAGATGCACAAGAGTTAGTTGATAGCATTATAGAAAGATATTCTACAATTGCCAATGAACTAGGTCTTGCTAACGATATCATTAATAAAATCAAAGGGGACCTGTTAGATTTATTGAATGGTGATAAAAGGTCACCTGAGCGGTATCTTGATGCAGTTAAGGCAAGTGGAGAAGACAATAATGCAAAATTAGTCGCAGCATATTTCCAACATCGAGGAGTAGAAGCCTCATATGTTAATCCCAAAGAAGCAGGACTTCTTGTAAGTAATGAACCCGGAAATGCCCAAGTCCTTCCAGAATCCTATGAACGGTTATATTCTCTTCGGGAACGGTCAGGAATCGTTATTTTTCCAGGGTTCTTTGGATATAACGAATTTGGAGAAGTATTAACTTTTTCACGAAGTGGTTCAGATATTACGGGGTCCATTCTTGCTAATGCTATTAAAGCTGATTTGTATGAGAATTTTACCGATGTTGATGCTGTTTATTCCGTGAACCCCAATATTGTTCAAAATCCGAAGGAAATAAGAGAATTAACCTATCGTGAAATGCGTGAACTTTCTTATGCAGGTTTCTCTGTTTTCCATGATGAGGCACTTATTCCAGCATTTCGGGCTGGAATCCCCGTTAATGTAAAAAATACAAATAATCCTTCTGCACCAGGAACTAGAATTGTAAATGCAAGAAGCCTCTCTTGTGGCCCAGTTATTGGAATTGCCAGCGATGGTGGGTTCTGTAGTATTTATGTCAGCAAATATTTAATGAACCGCGAAATTGGTTTTGGTCGAAAGTTGCTGCAAATTTTAGAGGATTTCGGTTTCTCTTATGAGCACATTCCATCAGGAATTGATGATATTTCAATTATATTAAGTCAAGTTCAAATGAGTCCTGACAATGAAATTGCCATAGTCAATCGAATAAAGAATGAATTACATGCGGATGAGGTAGCGGTTGTCCATGATTTAGCTCTAATAATGGTTGTTGGTGAAGGAATGCGCCATAACGTTGGAACAACCTCTCGGGCTGCAAAGGCTTTGGCGAACGCCCACGTAAATATTGAAATGATTAACCAGGGTTCATCTGAAGTGAGTATGATGTTTGGAGTAAAGGAAGAGCTGGAAAAGCGAGCAGTCCAAGCGTTGTATCAAGAGTTTTTTTCAAGTGTGTTAGTGTAATAAAGAGGACATTAAATACAAATCCCTATTCATCAATCTTTTTGAAGAGAATAGGGATTTTTTTAGGTTCACACTCTGCTTTTAGGTAAATCCTTACTTAACCAAAGACAATACATAGGCATCCTGCGATTTCCCATTTTGAAAAATATAATGTCGCAAAATCCCTTCTTTCTCAAATCCTACTTTCTTCAGAAGATGAATAGAGGCATCATTTTCTAATAAAACAACCGCCCCAATCCGGTTAAGTTTCAAATTTTCAAATCCATATGAGATTATTTTCATAACAGCTTCAGTGGCGTATCCTTGATTCCAAAAATCCGAGTGAATTTCATAGCCTATTTCTGCACGTCGATGAATGGGTGACCATAAATTAAATCCAATTGTTCCAATTAAGCCTTTTTGGTCTTTTAGTTTAATACCCCAACGGATGCCACGGCGGTCCTGATAGCTTTTGGTAAACGTCCGAATTAGATTACCTGACTCCTGTAAGGTGGTAAAGGTTTTAACACCATAATATTGTGTGACAGCTGGTTGCGAAAAAATCCGGAAAATATCTTCGGTGTCCTTCATAGTTATTTCTCTTAGTATCAATCTTTGTGTCGTCATTATTGGTATCATCGTACACCCCCGAATTATCCTTGTTTAAGAGTTCGATATAATCAAGATTAAAACCTCTTTTGTTAGATATTGTGAACGAAAAATTGAAAAAGAAAATCATCTGAACATTCTTGACTTTTCGGCTAAAAATCTGCATAATAAATTAAAATCAAAGAACGTTGAAGAGGGACTAGTACGCGTTTACTTTTTGTGACAGAGAGCGGTGTTTATAGCTGGAAGACCCGCCACAATAAAGCCGTGGAACCTACCTTCTGAGTCCTATGTCAAGCATAGGCGCAGGTCTTGCGTTATCAATCAAAGTGGGATGTTTTTTGCATCCAATCAAGGTGGTACCACGGAAGTTAAAGCGCTTTTCGTCCTTATTTATTAGGAGGAAAGGGCTTTTTTTATTTAGAGTAAAAGCATCATTTATGGAGGAACAGGTATGGAAAAAAGGCGGGTTGTTGTCAAAATTGGGAGCAGTTCTTTAACAAATTCAAAAGGTGAAATTGATTACGAAAAATTCACTGATCATATACAGGCTATTGCCGCGATGCGTGAAGCTGGCCATGAAATTGTGTTAGTTTCATCTGGTGCAGTGGCAGCTGGTTTTTCACGACTTGGCTATCCTTCCAGACCAGTAACTTTAAAAGGGAAGCAGGCTGCTGCTGCTGTTGGCCAAAGCTTGCTCATCCAGTCATATATGGAGCAGCTGGGCAAATTTAATATTATTCCTGCTCAAATTTTGCTTACACGTAATGATTTTTCTAAAAAGGATCGCTACCGAAACGCATACTCTACCATCACTGAGTTATTAGAGCGTGGAATTCTGCCAATCATCAACGAAAATGATACAGTTTCGGTTGAAGAATTGACTTTTGGCGATAATGACATGCTATCTGCGTTGGTAAGTGGGTTAGTTCATGCTGAGCAGGTGATTATTCTGACGGACATTAATGGCTTATATAATGCCAACCCCCGGAAAAATCCTGATGCTAAAAGGCTTAATTACCTCGAGGAAGTTACAGATGAGATGCTATCAATTGCAGATAGTACCGGCTCTAATGTTGGGACTGGAGGAATGTTATCAAAGCTAATTGCAGCAAAGACCGCTCTTTCTTTAGGGGTTCGCATCTTTATAGGGAATGGAAGTGGGAGAAACAAATTACTGCAGATCTTGGAAGGAGACGGGGACGGTACCTATATTGGTTCTAGTGACCTTACGGCAGTAACGAACAATAAACAATGGATCGCGCTTCATTCCGAAGTATCTGGTCAGATTTATGTAGATAAAGGTGCAGAGGATGCTTTACTTTTACAAGGAGGGAGCTTACTACCTGCCGGGATTTACGATGTTAAGGGTTCATTTGAAAAAGGTGAAGTAGTTGAAGTTTATGGTCCAAATGGACTACTAGGTAAAGGTGAAGTCCTTTACTCATCGGAACAATTAATGGGGATTATGGGGAAAAGAACGAACGAGCTGACTAGTGTGGTGAAAATGGCCGTTATTCACCGAGATAAATGGGTTCAAGCATAAAAGGGAGGGAATAATATGACTGAGATTCAAAGAAAAGGAAAAGCTGCCAAAGCAGCAAGTTTTGCGTTAATTGGAGTGACCACAGAGCAAAAGAATGATGCATTAGAAAAAATCGCCCAGCAATTATTAGTTGATAAGGATTATCTAATCTCCGAAAATGCAAAAGACTTGGAGCAAGGGAAACAGGCTGGTTTTAATGAATCTGTCCTTGACCGTATTCTATTGAACGAAAAGCGCATTTCTGATATGGCAGAGGCCATTCGACTATTAATCAAGTTAAATGACCCAATTGGAGAAACACTAGAATCAATCGAAAAAGAAAACGGGTTACTGATTAAGAAACGGCGAGTTCCAATCGGAGTTATTGGGATGATTTACGAAGCAAGACCAAATGTCACAATTGATGCAGCGACATTGTCTTTAAAAACAGGAAATGCCGTAATTCTTCGAGGAAGTTCATCGGCTCGTTATTCCAATCAAGCCCTTGTTAAGTCAATTCATCGAGCATTGGAAAGGACCGATCTTCCAATCGATGCAGTCCAGCTGATTGAAGATACAAGTAGGGAAACTGCTAAGGAATTGTTCCATTTAAATGAGTATTTAGATGTCTTGATTCCAAGAGGTGGAAAAAACCTAATTGATACCGTCGTTCGTGAATCATCTGTTCCAGTATTAGAAACAGGAGCTGGAAATTGTCATATTTTTATCGACGAAACTGCTGATCCAGAAATGGCTGAACAAATTGCTATTAATGGAAAAACACAGCGTCCATCAGTCTGCAATGCAATTGAAACAATATTGATCCAGGAAAACTGGTTTAAAAAACATGGTGAAAAGCTGCTGAAATCACTGCAAAATCATTCGGTAGAAATTTTTGGAGATGAAGAAGTTTGCCAGATCATTTCCTCAGCCAAACTTGCGACAGAAGAGGATTGGTGTACAGAATATTTAGCGCTTAAAATAAGTGTAAAGGTCGTCAAAGATGTTGAGGAAGCGATTAATCATATTAATCGATACGGAACGAGCCATTCAGAAGCAATTATCACTGAAAACGAGGCACATGCAGCATTGTTTTTAACAAAGGTAGATGCTGCTGCAGTTTATCATAATGCTTCGACTCGTTTTACAGATGGCTTTGAATTTGGGTACGGAGCCGAAATCGGAATTAGTACACAAAAACTTCATGCTCGTGGTCCGATGGGATTGCCAGCTTTAACGTCTAGTAAGTATTATATATATGGAAATGGTCAGGTTCGTAAATAAAAAGACAAAAAAGCCAGTCTTTCTAATTAAAGAAAGGCTGGCTTTTTTTCTATATGCTGATATTTTTCTTTCATTTACTTGATGACTTCTTTACAAACACCATATTGAAGCCAGGAACAACCCTTACAAAGGTAATCTAAATCATCAGGTTCAACTTTTGAGGCCACTAGTGATATAAGTTCAGATTTTTGATAATTCTTCCCCTCCATTAAATTAAGATGATTAATAACCTTTTTGTCCATTGATAATACATGTTTTTGTGAACCTTCATTCGCCTCGCATATTCGTTCGCCTTGATGGGGACAGGCTATACAAGCGTTATCAAAACCAGCTAAGACCTTGATTGAAAAATCAAGCTCATCATTTCTGATCTTGTTTACGATTTCTTTCATATTAGTGACGAATTCATCGCTATATCCCATTCCTCGAAAGCCCTGAACACAAAGTAAATGATGCCCTCTTAAAAACATACTTCGCCACCTCCATTTATCAATTTTATTAGCAAAATGTAAACTTATTTAAATTACAGGTTAACACAATTACGCGGAATAGAAAACAGAATTATCGGGGATTTTGACAAGAAAATTGGAAAGAATAAAAAGGAATTTATCCTTTAAGAATCTGATCTGTTTTTCACGAGTAAAGATCTTTAAATGCTGGAGGAGGGATCATATGAAAAAGAGAGACAAACGCTCTAATGTAAAAAAAATCCTATTTATTTCGGTTACAATAGGTTTAATGATGGCACAAACCTTTTCCTCCAATATTTTAGCGAAAGAAACTGATACACAAAATGATAGTAACTTCACAAAAAAAGAAGACGGTACTCCATTATTAAAGCTTCGAATCATGGAAACAACTGATGTCCATGCAAATTTGATGAGTTATGACTATTATCAAAATGCTCCCTATCTAAAAGTGGGTTTAGCGAAAACGGCTACACTTGTGAAGATAGCTCGAAATGAAGTGAAAAACAGTGTTCTGGTTGATAATGGTGACTTGATCCAAGGAACACCACTAGGAATGTATAAAGCAAAGGTTAATCCTTTAAAACCTGGGGAAATTCATCCAATATTTAAAGCGATGAATTTAATGAAATATGATGTTGCAACATTGGGAAATCACGAATTTAATTATGGTTTGGAATTTCTTGAGGAAGCCTATAATGATGCTGATTTTCCCTATATAAATGCCAACGTTTATATAGATGACCATGATAAAAATCCTAATAATGACAAAAATAAGTTCCAACCTTATAAGATTATCAAGAAAAAAGTGATCGATGAGCAGGGTAAGAAACATATTTTGAAAATGGGCTTCATCGGCTTTTTACCTCCTCAAACAAATGATTGGGACAATGCCAATCTTCACGGAAAAGTTATAGTGAAGGATATTGTAAAGACAGCGAAAAAATTCATCCCGGAAATTCAAAAAAAAGGTGCCGATCTTATCGTAGCCTTGGCTCATTCTGGTTTTAGTGGGAACAAAGACGATACTGAAAATGTTGTATATGCTTTAAGTGATGTTCCAGGAATTGACGCTATCACATTCGCCCATACACATAAGTTGTTTCCGGATAAAACAGGAAAAACACTTGATGAAATATTCCTGGGCCCGGATAAAACTCCCTGGCCTGGTGTCAATAATGAAATTGGGACAATTAACGGAATTCCGGTGGCTCAAGGTGGTTTATTGACCTTGACCTCAAAAAAGAAAAGGGAAAATGGAGGGTTGTTGAATCGAAGTCCTTCACTCGTCAAATTTGGAAAAGTGTTATTGATCCAACTTCTGGAAACGTGAAAGAAGTAAGTACCGTCATTCCGGATAAAGCGATTGTGAATGTAATTATTGGGGATCACAACGAGGTGGTAAATTATGTGGATACCTCAATTGCATCTATGGGTCGTACAAATCCAAAAAAATAAGAGATCAAAAAATATATTGATAAGGAAAAACCTGAACTTAAAAAAATACCACAAACTGATGAACAAGGTTTGAGATACACAAACTAGATCTCAACGGAAATGGCAAGCAGTGATGACTCCGTAATGGATAGGGTCATCACTGCTTTCATGTGTTATAGATGTCTATACCATTTATAAAATAAAAACAAATAAATTGATAAAAGGTAACAATCATATTAAAAAACAGCATAAAAACCAAGAGCATATATCGGGTTCTGGTATAGACAACTATATTGACTTGATGATAATATAGAATTAACGAAAAGAAGGAGACTGAAGTCATGGATAAAATAAATATGATTTTACTCAGAAACATAAAAATTTATTCAGAAAATACGACATATGATTCCGGATATATAAAGATCAAAAACGGAAAAATAATTGAGATAGGTGAAAATAACAAGTTAATAGATGTGGAAAATTACGTAGAAGTTCCACTTCCTGCAAACTATTCTGTCATTCCTGGAATGATTGATATTCACATCCATGGTGCAGATGGGGCAGACACAATGGATGGAACAAGCATGGCGCTTGACACCATTTCTTGTGCACTCATAAAGGAAGGTACCACTAGTTTTTTGGCAACAACCATGACGCAAGAGCTGCCTTTAATTGAAGGTGCAATTGAAAATGTTGCGGACTACATTACACTTGGTCCAAAAGAAGGACATGCAGAAGTTTTAGGAATTCATCTAGAGGGACCTTTTATAAATAAAGACATGGCTGGTGCTCAACCCATTCATCACATTATAGATCCGGACGTTTCGTTATTTAAATACTGGCAGGAGCGATGCCGTGGAGCAATTAAGCTAGTCACAGTTGCGCCAGAGGCAGAAGGTGGTTTGGAACTAATCCGCTATTTAGATGGGAACGGTGTAGTCGTTTCCATTGGTCACTCAAATGCAACTTATGAGGAAATAGACAAAGCTATAAATGCAGGTGCAAAACAAGTCACTCATTTATTTAATCAAATGAGTGGGTTGCATCACCGTAAACCAGGGATTGTCGGAGCAGCATTTCTACGAGATGAACTTAGAGCTGAAATGATTGTTGATGGGGTCCATGTGCGACCAGAAATAGTTAAGATTGCTTTTCAACAGATCACAGATCAACGTCTCATTTTGATTACGGACGCAATGCGTGCTAAATGTATGAAAAACGGTGTGTACGATTTAGGTGGTCAAGAAGTGTCTGTTGCAGATGGAAAGGCAACACTAAAGGATGGAACGTTAGCGGGAAGTGTCCTAAAAATGGGGAACGCCTTCAAAAATATTCTTGGATTCACTGGTTGTACAATAGAAAGTGCAATTAAAATGGCATCCGAAAATCCGGCTAAGCAATTAGGTTTATTTGACCGATTGGGCAGTATTTCAAATGGTAAGGATGCTGACATCGTAATATTGGATGAAAATTTGGATGTATTTATGACGATTTGTAAAGGGAAAATTGCTTTTAAAAAAGGAGAGAACAACATATGAAAATCATCGGAGTTAAAGATTATCAAGAAATGAGCCAGTACGTAGCGGAATATATCATTCAAAAGGTGCGCAAAAATCCTTCGATAAAGCTTGGTTTGGCAACTGGCAGTACACCTGAGGGAGTGTATCAGAATTTAATAAAAGATTATCAAGAAAATGGAACATCCTATCGGAATGTAACAACATTTAATTTAGATGAATATGTTGGAC